>JAYNIL010000047.1:7504-12833 GCA_038109085.1 Chloroflexota bacterium | reverse complement strand
CCCAGCAGGTCATCGCCAAGTTCATGGACGCCGGGTGCGCGGGCGTGATGATGCCCATGGTCAACTCCGGCGCCGACGCCAAGCGCGTGGTGGACGCGGTTAAGTACCCGCCGCTGGGCCGCCGGGGTCTGGCGGGCGTGCGCGCCAACGACTGGGGCATGGGCATGGGCATGGGCGAGTACGTTGCCGAGGCGAACGAACGCTCCCTGGTGATGGTGCAGATAGAGACCAACGAGGGCATCGCCAACGCCGACGACATCATCAACACCCCTGGCGTCGATGCCGTGTTCCTGGGCCCCTCGGACCTCTCGGTGGCCTTCGGCGTGCCCGGCCAGACCAAGCACCCTAAGGTGCTGGAGGCCATCGAGTCGCTCACCAAGCGCATCAACGCCAAGGGCCTTGCTGCTGGGACCATCGCCCGTGACCCGGCCGAGTACGCCTACTGGCGCAAGCGCGGAGTGCAGATACTCATGACCGGCGCCAACGCGTTCCTGGCCTCCGCCGCCAAGGCCTATCTGGAGGGCGCGCGGGCCTTCGAGGAGGGGCGCTGATGGCCCAGGAAGCCACAAAGCCAGCAAACCAGCTCGAAGTGGTCGGCGTGGTGGGGACGGGCATCATGGGCGCGCCCATGGCCCGCAACCTGGCCAAGGCGGGCTTCAGCATCATCGCCTACAACCGCACCCGCGCCCGCGCCGAGGCGCTTGTAGCCGACGGCGTGCGCGTGGCCGACTCCATCGCACAGGTGGGGCGTGAGGCCAGCGTCGTCATCACCATGGTGCCGGACACCCCCGACGTGCTGGCCGTGGTGGAAGGGCCAGATGGCCTCGCGGGCAGCATGGCCCGTGGCTCACTGCTCATTGACATGTCCACCGTCTCCCCCTCCGAGACGCGCGCGCTGGCTGGACGCCTCGCCGCTAAGGGCATCGCCATGTTGGACGCGCCCGTCTCCGGCGGGAGCTGGGGCGCTCAGCAGGGCACATTGGCCATCATGGCGGGCGGCTCACCAGAGGCGTTCCGGCGTGCGAAGCCCGTGTTCGAGGCGATGGGCAAGACCATCACCCACCTAGGCCCCTCCGGCGCGGGCCAGACCACCAAGCTGGTGAACCAGATACTGGTGGCCGGGACGTGCTCGGCGGTGGCCGAGGCGCTGGTGTTCGCCGCCGCCAACGGGGCCGACCTGCTCAAGACCATCGAGGCCGTGGCGGGCGGGGCGGCGGGCTCCTGGCAGCTGGCCAACCTGGGCCCGCGTATGGCCAAGGGCGACTTCGCCCCCGGCTTCATGGTCAAGCTCCAGCAGAAGGACCTGCGTCTAGTGACCGAGGCCGCCCAGGAGGCCCACGTGCCGTTGCTGGTGGCCAACGTCGCCCGCCAGTACTACACCGCGCTGGAGGCGGCGGGCCTCGGCGATGAAGGCACGCAGGCGGTGGTCAAGGCCGTGGAGAAGCTGGCCGGGGTGGAGGCGCGGCAGTCCACTTGAGCCTCAGCTTCACGCTCACCGTCTCGCCCCAGGTACGCCACTACGCCGTCGTCATCCTGGTGTTTGGCCTCACCGGCTCCGCCGCAGCAGCCCTCTCCCGGCTACTGCTCAACGGACTGTTCGGCATGGACGGGAACCTGTGGGTGGGGCCGTGGGGGTATCGCGCCGCGTACCTGGCGCTCATCCCGCCGTCTTACTCGGTGATGCTGGTGGCCATCGGCACCCTGTTCGGGAAGCACCACTACTTCCGCCGCCGCGCCCTGCGCGTGTGGGGCTGGCTGCCTGGGTTGCGGCGGTTGCGCTAGGTCGCTTCTCCCGCAGGCAGCCGCTCCCTCACTACCCGTTCGTGCCTCCCCTCGCCGGGGGTAGAGGCGTAGCCTCGCTGGGGGTGTCCCCCTGCCGTCAGAGGAATGAGAGGAGATTGCATGCGGTCATTCCCACCCCTCAGAGCCGTGCTGTTCGACTACGACGACACCCTGGCCGACACCCTCCCGGCGCGGGAAGAGGCGATGCGCCGCACCTTCCAAGAGTTGGGCATCACCCACATCGGCCCCGATGAGTTCACCCACCAGGCGCGCGGCATGCCCCTGCAGACCGCGCTGGACGGCTTCGACGGCGGGCGGGGCAAGGCGCTCGGCCTCACCCGAATCTACCGTCGCCACTACTGGCACCGGGGGCCGGGGTTCATCCGCCTCTTCCCTGGTGTGGACGCGCTGTTGGCGGGCATCGCGGCGGTGGGGCTGCCCATGGCCGTCATCACCTCCAAGGCGCGGGAGATACAGGTTGAGGGCGTGCGCTCCGGTGCAGTGGTTGAGTATGAGGAGCTGGGCATCGCCCACTACTTCGCCGACACCGTAGGCGCGGAGGACGTGACCCACGCCAAGCCGCACCCGGAGGGCGTGGAGCGCATGCTCGCGCACCTGGGCGTGGCCCCGCAGGAGGCGCTGATGGTGGGCGATGCCGCCACCGACGTGCTGGCGGGTGCCGCCGCAGGCTGCTGGACGGCCCTGGCCGCCTGGGGGCTGGACGCCGAGACTCGCGCGGCACAGGCGGGTGCGTGCGAACCGCACCTGGTGGCCGCGAGCCCCGCCGACCTGCTGGCCGCCATCAGACCCTAGGGGTGTCCCCCTGCCGTCAAAAGGTTTGACACCCCATGGGCACGCCCGGACAATGCCCAGGCCCCTCGCGCGCAGGCGCGGGCGGCCCGTACCCGCACAGGAGGCTCCCCCCATGAGCAACGGCAGCAAGGAAGTGGTCATCGTCAGCGGCGCGCGCACGCCCATCGGGCGCTTCGGCGGCGCCTTCAAGGACCTACGCGCGAGCGACCTGGGGGCCGTGGCCATCAGGGCCGCCGTGGAGCGCGCGGGGATAGACCCCTCCAGCGTGGACGAGGTCATCATGGGCAATGTGCTGCAGGCGGCGGAGACGGGCTACACCGCCCGGCGCGCCATGCTCAAGGCGGGCCTGCCCGACCACGTCCCCGCCATGACGGTGAACCGTGCGTGCTCATCGGGCCTGGAGGCCATCAACCTTGCCGTGCAGTCCGTGCTCACCGGCGAGTCCGAGGTGGTGGTGGCGGGCGGTGCCGAGAACATGTCGGCCTCCCCCTACCTGTTGCCCACGGGCCGGTTCGACGGCCCCCGCATGGGTGACGTGCGGCTGGTGGACAGCCTCACCATGGGCCTCTCCTGTCCCATCTACGACTACCACATGGGCGTCACCGCCGAGAACGTCGCCCAGCGCTTCGAGGTGAGCCGCCAGGCGCAGGACGAGCTGGCCGTCATCAGCCATCAGCGCGCCGTGGCCGCCCAGGCTGACCACCGCTTCGATGGGCAGATCGTCCCGGTCAGCGTGCCGCAGCGCCGGGGCGACCCGGTGAGCGTCACGGCAGACGAGCACCCACGCCCCGACACCACGCTGGATGGGCTCGCCAAGCTGCGCCCCGTGTTCAAGGAGGGCGGCAGCGTCACCGCGGGCAATTCGGCGGGCATCAATGACGCCGCCGCCGCCGTGGTGGTCATGTCGCGTGAGCGGGCCGAGGCGCTGGGCCTCAAGCCCAGGCTCAAGTGGGTGGCGCGCGGCGTGTCGGGCGTGGACCCGGCCATCATGGGCACCGGGCCCGTGCCCTCCACCCGCAAATTGCTGGCCAAGACCAGCGTGGGGCTCAAGGACATCGACGTCATCGAGCTGAACGAGGCGTTCGCCTCCCAGGCGCTCTACGTCATCCGCGAGCTGGACTTCGACCTGGACAAGACCAACCCCAACGGCTCCGGCATCTCCCTGGGGCACCCCGTGGGGGCCACCGGGGCCATCATGGTGGTCAAGCTCATGGAGGAGTTGGAGCGCACCGACGGGCAGTTCGGCCTCGCCACCCTGTGCGTGGGCGGCGGGCAGGGCGTCTCGACGCTCTTCGAGCGGGTGAACTAGAAAGACGCGGCTCGGCCGACAGCGATGGAAAGAGAGAGGCTCCCGGGGATGCCGGGTGCCTCTCTCGCTCTCTAGTGATGCCGAGCCCTACCCCAGGAACTTCCTTATTCCCGCCGCTTCCTCGACGAAGGAGCGCACGTTCACCTTGGAGTTCTCCGCCATGCCGGCCCAGATGGCGCTGGTGAGGCCCTCGTGGACGCGGTCTATCTCCCAGCCGAAGCGCCCCAACTGCTTCACGTACGACTCGCCCAGCAGGTCGTGCACCTGCTTCTCGTTGGCGAAGCGCAGGGCGGCGGCCATGTCTTCGTCCAGCGAGGGGTAGACCTCCCGCACCCACGCCAGGTCCTCTTTGGAGAGTGCGGCCATGCCCAGTAGCTCCGGCGGCACGCCCATGGAGTAGGCGGCGGCGGCGAAGGCGATGGCGCGCGGAAGGGTGACGTCGGAGTTGCCCTCTAGGGAGCGCCCGTAGCCGAACAGGCCTACGTGCAGCTTGCGGTCGCGCCGGCGCGGCACCTTGGATGACACGGCGTTGATGAACGGCGCTAGCGTCTTCACCTGGTGCTGGTAGGCGGCGGCCAACTTGTCTATCACCTGCTTGGCGCGCTTCTCGTCGATGGGCCGGGGCTCGGTGCGCTCGTGCTCGCGGATCTTACCGATGGCCTGGCGCACTGTCTCCACCGGGTGGTCGAACTTGAAGGCAGACTGAATGGTGTAGGTGTGGATGGACGGGTATTCCCGGAACGCGCGCTCCAGGTTCACCGGCGAGAGGTGCCCCCGGAAGGGGACGGACCCCGCGCCGATGATGGGGTAGATGGGAATGCCCAGGTTCTCCTCCAGCCGGTGCAGGCGCTGGAGGGCCACCTTGATCATCAGGTCAGCGGCGGTGGAGCCGTAGTTGAGGGCGGGGTCAGAGCGGGCCAGGAACACGCGCTGGAACGTGGCGCCCCGGCCCTGGAGGTACTCGCCCACGATGGCGTCGGCCGTGAGCATGTGCTCCAGGTCCTCCACCAGGGGGATGACGCGCAGGGTCTTGGGGTGGAACTCGCCGATCCAGTCCTGGACGGTGCGCCCGCCTATGAGCTCCTGGTCTTCCTGGCCCACGATGAACCGCTCGTAGTAGGTGGCGATGAACGTGAGCTCCGGCGCGTTGGTGGTCATCGGCAGGATGACCTCCTGGATGGGGGCGTCCATGTCACCCGCCTCGTCGCCGTAGAACCCGCGCGCCATGTCGTAGGCGGCGGGGATGCCCTGGAGGGCTTCCACGAGCGACTTGCGCATCTCGAACTCGATCGACGGGTTGGGCACGCGCAGGGTGATGACGGCATCGCGCCCCAGCCGGGTCTTCTTGAACTGCTCCGGGTAGTTGGCGAGCAGCTTCTGGACGACGCGGTTGTCGGCGTCCTTGCCCTCCGAGTCCCACATCTG
>JAYNIL010000047.1:298-7404 GCA_038109085.1 Chloroflexota bacterium | reverse complement strand
GCAGCTTCTGGACGACGCGGTTGTCGGCGTCCTTGCCCTCCGAGTCCCACATCTGCTCATCGGCGCCGAGGGCGAAGATGTCCGATGCCTCGACGATCTCCCCCTCGCCCTTGATGACCCCGTCTATGGCGTAGGCCGGGGCGTGGGCGTTGTCGGGGTGCTGGGTGCTCATGCACTTGGGGGGGATGAAGACCATCGGTTTCTGCTCTCTGTGCACGCGGCGCGGTTGGGCGCCACGGGCGTGGGGTGTTTCGACGCCCGTCATGATACCGGACTCGCGCGCGTGTGCTTCCCGCTCGCCTGCGGCTCGCTCCATGGAAGGGGGGGGGCCATTTTGCTGGCAAAACATCAATCAACAAATCTAGACGTCAGGCTTGCCGGGCGCGTAACGTGCGTGCTGCCCGCTGGGGAGCGGGTCCCGCGCGCTGCGCACGGGTGTGCAATGGGAGTGAGGGAGCGCATGGCGCCTGTGTCTGAGAACAGGGCCGGGCACGGCCCGGTGGTCATCGCCGTGGCCAACCAGAAGGGGGGCGTGGCCAAGACCACCACCTCCGTGAACCTGGCAGCGTGCATCGCCGAGCTGGGCAAGCGCACGCTGCTGGTGGACATGGACCCCCAGGGCGGCTGCGCGGTGTGCCTGGGCATGGACACCACCACGCTGGAGCGCTCCGTCTACGACGCGCTGGTCAAGCCCGGCGTGAGCGTGGCTGACGTCATCGTCCCCACCCAGTTCTCCTTCGACCTGGTGCCGGCCACCATTGACCTGGCGGGCGCGGAGATCGAGCTCAAGCAGGCCCTAGCCGCCGAGACGGTGCTCCAACGCAGGCTCAAGCCGGTGCTGGACCGGTACGACTACATCGTTATCGACACGCCGCCGTCCCTGGGCATCCTGACGGTGAACTCGCTGACGGCGGCCGAACAGGTGCTCATCCCCATCTCCACGGAGTACATGTCGCTGCGTGGGCTTCGCATGCTGCTGGACACGCTGGAGTCGGTGCGCGAGGTGACCAACCCCAAGCTGGCGGTGCTTGGCATCCTGGCCACCCGCTACGACGCGCGCACGCTCAACTCCCGCGAGGTGCGCCAGTACCTGGCGGAGTTCTGCGAGCGCGAGGGGCTGCGCCTGTTCGACGAGGTCATTAAGCAGTCGGTGCGCTTCGCCGAGGCGCCCGGCTACCACACCCCGCTGGCCCTGTGGCGCAGGGACCTGGACGGGGCGAAGCAGTACCACCGGTTGGCGGAGGAGGTGGTGAATGGCTAAGGCCAAGCGGCCCGTGTTCGCATTCCCGGAGCTCGAGAGCCGTGGCCGGGGGGCCATCCTGCGTTCGCCCGCCGAGGTGGAGGCCGAGGTGGCGGCGCTGGAGGCCGCGAACCGGCCCGCCGAGGACGATGCCGCCGAGCGGGTGAAGGTGACCTACCGCTTCCGGCCCGATGCCGTGGAGGCGGTGGAGGACATCCGGCGCATCCTGCGCCGCCAGCACGGCGTGCGCAAGGTGAACCGGGAGGACATCGCCCAGGCGGCCGTCTTGGAGGCGCTGCGCGCCCTGGAGGCTGAGGGGGCCGATTCGTTCATCGCTCGCCGCTTCGCGGGGGGTTAGGGGTACTCCGGGATGAACGGGGCCTTGGAATCGTCGAACAGGAGCGAGGCGGGAAGCATCTTGGCCAGTTCCGCCTGGGTCCACGGCCCCTTGTGGCGCCAGTCCTTGAAGACGGTGCGCACCTCGCTGGGGTGGGTGTAGACGCCGAACTTGCCGGACCCGGCCCGGAAGATGATGCCCGTCACGTCCTTGGCCATCTCAGAGGCGAGCCAGACGACGATGGGGGAGACGTGCTCGCCCCCCGGCCGATCGGTGGTGAGCTCATCCCCCGCCTTCTTCGTCTTGAGTCCCCCCTCGGCCAGCATCTGCGGGTGCTTGTAGTCGGTGAAGGCGCGGGTCTGGCCCATGGGGGCGATGGCGTTGACGGTGATGCCCAGGGGCGCCAGTTCCCAGGCCAGCGCCCAGGTGAGCGAGACGATGCCGCCCTTGGCCGCCCCGTAGATGGAACGCCCCTCCGGGTTCCGCCACTGGGAGGAGGCGGTGTTGATGATGCGCCCGGAGCCCTGCTCGCGCATCAGCGGGACGGCGTGCCGGACGGTGTTGAACGTTCCCTTCAGGTGCACGCCGATAACCGCGTCGAAGTCGTCCTCGGTGAGCTGGTGGAACAGCCCCTCGCGGGCGATGCCCGCGTTGTTCACCAGGATGTCCAGCCGCCCGTAGGTGTCCACGGCGGTGCCCACCAGTGCGCGGGCAGCGTCGAACTCGGCCACCGACTCGTAGGAGGCGACGGCCTCCCCGCCGTTCTCGCGTATCTCCGCCACCACCTCGTCGGCCGGGGCGATGGAGCCGCCCGTGCCGTCGCGGGCCACGCCGGGGTCGTTCACCACCACCTTCGCGCCGTGCGCCGCCAGGGCGAGCGCGTGCCCGCGCCCGATGCCCCGGCCCGAGCCGGTGACGATGGCGACCTTGCCTGCCAGGTACTGCTTCGGCATCGCTGCTCCTCCGGGGTGCTTACTCGTAGGTGGGGATGAAGGGGGCGCGTGCGGCCCCGTCGGGTATCAGCGAGCCGGGGATCAGCTTCTCCAGCTCCTCCACGGGCCACACGCCCTCTTTGCGCCAGTCGCGGTAGAGGGAGCGCGTCTCGGTGGGGTGGGCGTAGCGGCCTATCTTGCCGGAGCCTACCCGGAATACCACCCCGTTCACGTCCTTGGCCCGGTCCGAGGCCAAGTAGACCACCAGGGGCGAGACGAACTCCGGCCCCGCGCGGTTCTCGCCCTGCTCGCCGGGGTCCTTCTGGCGCTTGAGGCCGGCGGCCGCCACCATCTCGCGGTGCCCCGGGTCGTTGAAGGAGCGCGTCGCGCCCATGGGGGCGATGGCGTTGGCCGTGGCCCCGAAGGGGGCCAGCTCGAAGGCGAGGGCCCAGGTCAGGGAGACGATGGCTCCCTTGGCGGCCCCGTAGTTGGCTCGGCCCTCCGGGTTGCGCCACTGGGAGGAGGCGGTGTTGATGATGCGTCCGGAGCGCTGCTCCTGGAACAGGGGAACGGCGTGACGGGCGGTGGAGAACGTCCCCTTCAGGTGCACGTTCAGCACGTCGTCCCACTCCTCCTCGCTCATCTGGTGTATGAGCTTGTGGCGGAAGATGCCCGCGTTGTTCACCAGGATGTCCAGCCGCCCGAAGTGGTCCAGCGCCGCCTGGACGATGCGCCCGGCTCCCGTGAAGTCGGCCACCGACTCATAGGAGGCCGCCGCGTCGCCCCCGTTCTCGCGTATCTGCGCCACCACCTCGTCGGCCGGGGCGCCGGTGCCGCCGGAGCCGTCGCGCTCCACGCCGATGTCGTTGACGATGACCCGCGCGCCCGCCATGGCCAGCGCGAGGGCGTGTGCGCGGCCCAGGCCACGCCCGCCACCGGTGACGATGGCGACCTTGCCCTCCAGCACGCGCTCCGGCCCGTTCTGGTTGCTCATGCGGCCCCTCCAGGGGTGGGGAAGTGGGGCGAGGATAGCCCCGCTGGCCCCCAACGCCAAGCGCGGACAGAGGAATCAGTGATTCCTATAAGCGCATTCGAGCTACTTCATGGTCATGTTGTTGCTGTTGAGTAATCCTGAGTGCTATTGAGAAGAAGCAAGCGAGTTCTGCGGTCGGGCGCTCGTGGAGGAGACTCCAGCTACCAGCACATGCCAGCGATGAGCAGCGCTCACGACGGAGGCAAAACCAGGGCTGCGGGCAGAGGTTCTGCCCCACTGCGGGCCAAAATGCTGGCCTGGTGAGCCTAAACGGGGGGTTGGTAGCGGTTGACGATGGGCAGTCGCCGGTCGCGCCCGAAGTTGCGCCGCGTGATCTTCACCCCCGGCGGAGCCTGGCGGCGCTTGTACTCGGAGCGGTCCACTAGCCGCACGGCGCGCGCGACGGCCTCCGGGGGATGCCCGGCCGCCAGCATCTCGTCCACGGTGTGGTCCTCCTCCACGTAGGCCTGGAGGATGGCGTCCAGCAGCGGGTAGGGAGGCAGCGAGTCCTCGTCCTTCTGGTCGGGACGCAGTTCGGCGGTGGGCGGCCGGGCGATGATGGCCTCCGGGATGACGGGGCGGGCCCGGTTGGCATTCAGGTGGCGGCACAGCTCAAATACCAGCGTCTTGGGCACGTCTTTGATGACGGCGAACCCCCCGGCCATGTCCCCGTAGAGGGTGGCGTAGCCCGTGGCCATCTCTGACTTGTTGCCCGTGGTGAGGACGATCCATCCCAGTTTGTTGGACAGGGCCATCAGTAGATTGCCTCGGATGCGTGCTTGGATGTTCTCCTCGGTGGTGTCCGGGGAGCGCCCCTCGAACAGGGGCGAGAGCGCCTTGATGAACGCCTCGTACAGCGGCTTGATGGCGATGGTGTCCATGCGGATGCCCAGCGCTTTCGCCAGCGCCGCCGCGTCGGTGGCCGACTGGCCCGCCGTGTACATGGAGGGCATGAACACCGTGCGCACGCCATCGGGCCCCAGCGCATCGGCGGCGATGGCCGCCGTGAGCGCCGAGTCGATGCCTCCGGAGAGGCCGATGAGCGCGCCGGGGAAGCCGGACTTGCGCACGTAATCGCGCGTGCCCAGCACCAGTGCCTGGTAAACCTCCTCCAGCGGGTCCAACGGTGTGGCCAGAGCGGGGGGGAGCGGCCGGCGCGCGGGGGCGGGCTCCTCGGAGAGGGTGTGGTGGGCCGGTGCGCCCAGCGCCGCCAGCTGGGCTTCGATGGCCGGGCTCGCCAGGCGCAGCGGCCCCGTGGCGTCGGCGTCCACATCGGCCAGCACCAGCGCTTCGGTGAACTGGGGCCCGCGTGCCATGACCTGGCCCGCAGGGGAGAGCACTAGGGAGCCGCCATCGAACACCAACTCGTCCTGCCCGCCCACCATGTTGGCGTAGGCGATGGCGACGCCGTGCTCGAGCGCGCGCTGCGCCAGCATCGCCTCGCGCTCGGCGCCCTTGCCCCGGTGGTAGGGCGAGGCGTTGATGTTGACGATGACCTCAGCGCCGCCGGCGCGCGCCACGGTTGTGGGGCCCACCTGCGTCCAGATGTCCTCGCACACGTTTACGCCCACCTGCACCCCGCGTACGGTGTAGACCGGGAAGAGGTGGCCGGGCTCGAAGTAACGGCGCTCGTCGAACACGCCGTAGTTGGGCAGCAGCGCCTTGTGGTAGGTGTCCACGACGCGGCCCCGGTGGCAGAGGGCCGCCCCGTTGTAGAGGCTCTCGCCCACCCGCTCCGGCGCGCCCACCACCGCCACGCACTCCGCACTGGCACCCGCGATGCGCTCCAACTCACGGGCGGCGGCTGCCAGGAAGCCACGCTTGAATAGCAGATCCTCGGGCGGGTAGCCGGTGAGCGCCAGCTCCGGGAAGCCGACGATGTCCGCGCCAGCCGCCTCGGCCTCGGCCATGAGGGCGATGATGCGGTCCGCGTTCTCCCGCACCGCGCCCACGGTGGGGTTCATCTGGGCGAGGGCTATCCGCAGCGTGCGCATGACGGGCGTCCCGGTTGGGGTGAATGAGGGTCAGAGTATACGAACGCGCCCGCCCACGCGCGAGGCGCACTAGCGCCCTAGCGCCGGGGTGTGAGGCGATCTGCCGAATCGAGGGCGATGGTCACCGGGCCATCGTTCACCAGCTCGACGGCCATCATCGCCCCGAACCGGCCGGTCTCCACCCGCAGTCCGCTGGCGCGCAGCCGGGCCAGCACCGCGTTGAACCGGGGCTCCGCGTCGGTGGGCGCGGCCGCATCGGTGAAGGATGGGCGGCGGCCCCTGCGCGTGGAGGCGTAGAGGGTGAACTGGCTGATGACCAGCAGCGCGGCATTCGCCTCCAGGGCGGAGCGTTCCATGCTGCGCTCGCCGTCAGCAAAGAGACGCAGATTCAGCGTTTTATCGCAGATGTAGGCGCCATCTTCAGCGCCATCGTCCATCCCGATGCCCACCAGAACCACCAGCCCTTGGCCGATGGCACCCAGCGTCTGCCCGTCAACCGTGACGGCGGCGCGACTCACGCGCTGGAGCACCGCGCGCATGGGTTAGTCGGCCTTGGCGCTGGAAGAGGAGGAGGATGAAAAGGTGGAGGGAGAGGACGGGGCGGGCTTGGACTCGGAGGTCGAGCCGCTGCTGGAGGACGCGCTGCTCGCCGATGAGGAGGATGAGGACTTCTCCTCAGACTTGGAGGAGGAGGCGGGGGGCGAGTTGGTCTTGCGCGCGTAGTCCGTAGTGTAGAAGCCGGAGCCCTTGTAGATCACGCCCACCGCCTGGATCTGGCGCTTGGCCGTGGCCGAGCACTGGGGGCACGGCTGCTGGGGCTCGGCCGAGAAGCTCTGGCGCAGCTCGAATTCGTGGCCGCATTCGCCGCAAGCGTAGGCGTAGATGGGCATCGGCGCGCTCCTGGTTGGTTAGCACTCGGGACGATGGACTGCTAAACAGGGTACGAACGGGCCTGTGGGCCTGTCAACGCCGTGGCGCCGCAGAGGCTTGAAGCCCCCCGTGCGCGTGTGGTACCGTTGTGATGTTACGCCCCCAACAGGCGCGTTCTTCTCAGAAGCAGCGAGGTTCTATGGCATACGTGACCGTGCGCGAGGGCGAGGCGCCCGAGCAGATCGTCTCCCGGTTCCGGGCGGCGGTCACCCGCAATGGCATCCTCAAGGAGCACAAGGACCGCCGGTTCTTCCGCTCCAAGGGCGAGAAGGCCCGTTTGGCCGCCCGTCGCTCCGCTCGTCGCCGCCGCCGCTCCGGCGGGTAGTCAGCGCTCACAAATCGAACCAACAGCGCCCAGCATCTGCTGGGCGCTGTTTTTGTTCCCACTCGCTGCGCTCGCTCGTTCAAGGGGGACAACTCCTAGGCGCCCTATGGGCGCCGAACCCCCGTTTACGCCCGCCTACCGGCGGTCTCAATGGGGGGCCTACGGCCTCCGTGCCGACCTTCGCTCCAGGGTTAAGAGTGGGGGCGAAGCCCCTCGTTGGGCCGCGCAGCGAGCGGCCAATGTCTATCGAGCGAGCGGCAGCGAGCGGAGACGGGGGTAGGCCCTTTAGGGCTGAAGGGGGAGCCCCCCTTCCGT
>JAYNIL010000047.1:0-288 GCA_038109085.1 Chloroflexota bacterium | reverse complement strand
GCCGCGCGGCGGGCGGGCCGGGCGCGGCCGCCGCGCTCTCGCGCGCGGCGGGCGGCGGGGGGGGGGGGGGGTGTGGGGTGTGGGGGGGGGGGGGGGGCCCCCCCCCCCCCGTCGAGCGAGCCGTAGGCCAGCGGGGTGATGGACTTATCCCGTGACAATCGCCCGTTGCCCAAACGGGGTTGGAGCGGCACACTCCGCGCTGCCTTCCGTCACGGGCTGTGTGCTAGGATACTCAACGTTAGTGGCGGTAGAGAGACGAGGCCAAACGTGTCTGACAAACAGGAAGCA
>JAYNIL010000046.1:0-12919 GCA_038109085.1 Chloroflexota bacterium | reverse complement strand
GCTGCCAGCAGCCCGCGCAGCACGGCCACGCCCGCCGCCCCCGCCGCCACCACGGGCCTAGCGTTGTTCGGCTCCACGCCGCCGATGCCGATGACCGGCGTGCGCACGGAGCGCGCCATGTCGGCGATGAGGTGAACGCCCGCGGCCGGGTGGCCGGGGTGGGTGAGGGTGGAGTAGACGGGGCCCGCCACCAGGTAGTTGGCGTCCTGCTCGGCCGCGCGCAGCGCGCCGGAGAAAGAGTGGACCGACCGGCCAACCAGCAGGCCCGGCGCTGCGGCGCGGACGGCGGACACGCCGTAGGAGCGCTCGCCCAGCTGCACGCCGTCGGCCCCGGCGGCCAGCGCGGCCCGCAGCCCCTCGCCCCCGACCGACTCGTTCACCACCAGCAGGGCGCGCCCCGCCGTCACGGCGCGCAGACGCAAGGCCAGCGCCGTCAGCGCGGGTTCGTCCAGCTCCTTCTCACGCAGCTGCACCATGTCGGCCCCGCCCTCGACAGCGGCTGCCACCCGCTCAACCAGCGCGTCCTCACCCCCGGCCACCTCCAGGTTGGTGACCAGCATCAGGCAGGGCTGCGGCAGGGCCAACGTCACGAGGATGCCTTGATGACGCCCTCCAGCGGGGAGGACGCCTGGGCGTAGCGCTGGGTCTGGATGCGTCCGGCCAGGTAGGCCTTGCGTCCCGCCTCCACGCCCAGGCGGAACGCCTCGCCCATGAGGGCCGGGTCCTGGGCGCGGGCGATGGCGGTGTTCACCAGCACGGCGGAGGCGCCCATCTCCATGGCCTGGGCGGCGTGGGAGGGCACGGCAAGGCCCGCGTCCACCACTACGGGCACCCGCGCCTGCTCCAGGATGATGGTGATCTCCTCGGCGGTGTGGATGCCTTGCCCGGAGCCGATGGCCGAGCCCAGCGGCATCACCGCCGGGCACCCGGCCTCCTCCAGCCGCTTGGCCAGCACCGGGTCGGCGTGGATGTAGGGCAGGACGGTGAACCCGTCGGCCACCAGGGCCTTTGCAGCCTCCAGGGTGCCGATGGGGTCGGGCATCAGGTACTTGGGGTCGGGGATGACCTCCAGCTTCACCCACTTGGGCAGCCCCAGGGAGCGGGCCAGGCGCGCCACCATCAGCGCCTCTTCCACGCTGGTGCACCCGGCGGTGTTGGGCAGGATGGTGAAGCGCGCGGGGTCTATCACGTCCAGGATGGACGGGCCAGCCGCATCGTCCAGGTTCAGGCGGCGAATCGCCACCGTCACCACTTCGGTGCCCGAGGCCTCCAGCGAGGCGACCATCTGCTCGTTGCTGCGGTGGCGGCCCGTGCCGGTAAACAGCCGTGAGCGGAAGGTGAACTCGCCGATGTGGAGCAGGTCGTCGCCGGTCTGTGGGGACATGGCCGCCTCCTGGAAAAGGCACCGCCCCCGTCGGGCGGTGGCAGCGGGGAGAGGACATCCCTGCGCTGGCATTACCCAGTTCAGGTCCGCCCGCCGGCGGCGCGGAGTGCCGCGCTCTCAGCCTGGCTGCCCCAAGCTCCCGGTCACGGTGGGTACCGTGGGCAAAGCGTAGCAAAGCCCCGCCACGGGGGTCAAAGAACTAGAGGCCCGCACGCGTGGCGAACCGCTCCAGCGCCCGTCCGAGGCCCGGCCCGCGCGGGGCCAGCTCGTAGCCCACGGGGACGATGGGCACGCTCACGCGCACCAACGCGCCCAGGTCAACCGGGCTCGCGTCCAGCACCGCGATAGCTCCGATGGCGGCGAACTCCCCCTCCACCGACGGCTCCTGCCCCACGGGCAGCAGCGCGTGCCCGCCCAGGGCCACCACCGCCAGCGGGCGCGTGCTCACCGGAACAGATCCCGCCCGCGCTCGCGCATCAAAGGTGCGATGCCGTCCTCCGACGGTGCGTAGGCGTAACCTCGCACCACGGCGGCGGGCACCCGCTCACGCTTGCCCGTCACCAGCTCGGCGGCGGCGGCCAGCTCATCGCCCACGGCGATGACGCTGGTCTGCATCTCCCGTCCGTCGGCGTCCGTCTGGCCCCGGTAGTCGGCCGCCACGGCGATGCCCGCCGCGCCAATGGCCACGTTCAGCGCGCCCTCGCGCCAGGGCCGCCCGAAGGTGTCGGAGATGATGACCGCCACGTCCGCTCCCGTCTCCTGCCGGATGCGCTCACGGATGGCGCGGGCGGAGGCGTCGGGGTCCAGGGGCAGCAGCACCACCGTCTCGGCGCCGCCGTCCTTGGGGCCCCTGCCCACGTTGGAGGCATCCACGCCGGAGTTGGCGCACACGAATCCGTGGCGCGTCTCGGTGATGAGGATGCCCGCCTCCATGCGCACCACTCTCGCTGCCTCGGCGAGGGCCACCTCCACAACGCACGGGTCCTTGCCCCAGCGCGCGGCGAAGTCCGCCGCCAGGGCCGAGGGGGTCACGGCCCGCAGGTCCGCCACGCGCCCCTCGGCCTTGGAGACGGCCTTCTGCGCCACCACCACGATGTCGCCGTCCTGAAGCGGGGTGTCCTGAGCCTGAGCGGCGCGGGCAAGCAAGCCGCCCAGGTCATCGCCCTGATGCAGTTCCGGCAGGCCGCCGATGCCGAAGATGGTGAGCGTGGGATGCATGCCGGCATGATAGCCCCGCGCCCACGGCCACGACAGCGCCCCGCTAGATTCCGACCACGGCGCGCGCCACCAACTGCTCCACACCGGCTCCTGGCTGTACCTGGATTCGTGGCGGTGGGTGGAGCGCAGCAAGGCGGAGCGCCAGGCTGAGGAGTTCGCCGCTGGCCTCCTGCTCACGGCGGGAGTGGCGGACCACGCCTCGCCCGCGGCCCTGGCGCGCCGCGCCCGCGTGCCGATGCCCAAGGCCGAGTGGGCGTGGCGCCTGCTGTCGGAGCAGTCTCACGGGGCGTAAGAACATCTTATCCAGACAACCTGCCTCCTCACCACCTGCGCCACGGTCATGAGCCCCGCTAGCATGGCGGCATGCTTGAAGCGTTGCTTCTGGGTATCGCGCAGGGGGTGAGCGAGTGGCTCCCCGTCTCCTCGGAGGGGGTGGTCACGGCGTTGGGCTCGCTGGTCTTCGGCCGCTCGGCCGAGGAGGCGCTGGCGCTGGCGCTCTGGCTCCATGTGGGCACGGCGCTGGCCGCCCTCTGGGTGCTGCGCCGTGAGGTGACGGCGCTGGCCCGCGAGGCGCTCCGCCTGCCGCGTCAGCCCTCGCCCCTGCTGCGCTTCGCCGTGGTCGCCACGCTGACGAGTGCTCCGGTGGGCTTCGTGCTGCTGGCGGCCCTCTCTGGCATCGCCGCCGCCTACGGCGCGGGCGCGATGGTGGCGGTGGGCGGGCTCATGGTGGTCACCGCCCTCACCCTCGCCCGGCGCGTGGTGCCCGGCATGCGTGGGCGTGACGGACTCACCCTGACCGACGCCAGCCTCACGGGGCTGGCCCAGGGGCTTGCCGCACTGCCGGGCATCTCGCGCTCTGGCATCACCGTCGCCGTTCTGCTGGCGCGGGGCGTGGAGCGAACCGAAGCCCTGGCGCTCTCCTTCCTCATCGCCATCCCCGCCAGCGCGGGCGCGGCAGTCTTCGCCGCCGTTGACTCCGGCCTCACCCGCACCACCGATGGTTTGGTGGGCGCCCTGGCCGCCGCTGTGGTGGGCGCGCTCACCATGCGTGCGCTGCTCACCTTCGCTCGGCGGGTGAACCTCGCTTGGTTCGTGGGCCTCGCCGGGGCTGTCGTCATGGCCGGGGCCCTTTGGCAGCTCCTGGCGGGCTAGTTCTCCAACAGCGCATCAGCCAGCGGCGCGTGGGCCAGTGCGGTGTGGACCGCCCCCTCAGGTCGCAGCTCGCTCCGGTACAGGAGTGCCTCTCGCACGGTGAACGGCGCGTCCGGCAGCGCCAACTCCGCCAACGCCCGGCGCACCGCCGCGCCCTGGGACAGGGTGAGCCGTCCGCGCGCACGCCCCAGTGTCAGGTGCGGGGCGAAGGGCCGTCGCTCCGGCGCGAAGCCCGCCGCCACCGCCGTGTCTGCCGCCGCCAGATGCAGCGCGTCCAGCGCGGCGAGTTCTCCGCCCACCCCGGCCCATGCCACCTGCACTGGCCCGCGCGGCGGGAAGCAGCCCGCTCCCTCCAGGCGAAGCGTGAAGGGGACCAGGGTTGCGACGCGCTCGCGTAGCGCGTCCGCCACCGCCTCGGCGCGCCCGTTCGCCGTCTCACCCAGGAAGCGCAGCGTCAGGTGTGCGTTGTCCGCGCCCCAGCGCACCGGCGCGTCCACCGTCCGGCGCAGCAGAGCCGCCGCCTCGCGCAGCGGGGCCCGCTGGGCTTCGGGTATCGCCAGCGCGATGAACAGCCGCCAGCGCTCTTCGGGCTCCTCAGGCATCGCCGCGCCGGAGTTCATCGCGCCACTGGCGGGCCTCCCGGTAACACGCCCCGATGCGTTCCAGGCTGAACGCCGCATTGGCGGGTGAAGGGCTGGGCGCCACGTACACGTAGGAGCGACCGATGCGCGTTACCTGCCGGCCCAGCGCCGCCCCCTCGCGCACCCCCTCGGCATGGCGCCGATAGGCATTCAATCCCGTGAGGCCGTTGAACACCACCAGCAGCGGGGAGGCTGCCAGCAGCCGCTCGCGCAGCAGAGGCACCCCGTCCCGGAAGTCGGCGGCCTTCAGGTCCGATGCGCTGGCGCTGGGGCGCTTCACCACGTCGGTGAAGCCGATGCCCACGTCCATGAGCCAGCGCTCCGCCCCCGGTTCCAGGGGGCGCGGGTCGTCCACCACACCCGATGCCCGTAGCGCCGCCCAGAACCGGTTCTGGGGCGTGGCGAAGTAGCGCCCCACCCGGGCCGAGTACGCACCGGGGTTGATGCCCACGAACACCAGATCAAGCCCCGGACGCAGGTAGTCGGGCAGGCTGTGCGTCTCAGTCACGGGGTTGGAGCCCCAGCAGCGTCCCCGCGTTCCCCCCCAGCGCCGCCGCTGCCTGCTTGGGGGAGAGGGCCCCCAGCGCCTGGGCGGCCACCCGCTTGGGGCGCAGCAGCGGGAAGTCCGACCCGAACAGCACCCGCTCCGGCCCGGCAGTGCGAGCCACTGCCGCGAAGACCCCCGGCTCGTACAGGAAGGGCGTTGCCGCCGAGTCGAACCAGGTGTTCTCCAGCGCCCGGCGCACCTCCGGCATCAGCGCGTAGAAGGGCAGTCCGCCGCCCCAGTGGGCGAAGATGAACCGCACCCTCGGAAAGCGCTCCGCCGCCGCCAGCAGAGTGGCCGGGCCCGTGTCGCCCTTGCCGGGGTAGGCGTGTCCCACCGGCTCCGACCCATGCACCACCACCGGCAGGTCGTGGGTCGCGGCGTAGCGCATTAGGGGGCCGAGGCGCCGGTCCTTCGCGAGGGAGAAACCCTGACTCGCCGGGTGCAGCTCTCCGATGCCCCGTGCGCCACCCGCAACGCAGTGCTCCACCTCGCGTAGCGCCGCCTCGCCCCAGCCAGGGTGGACGGAGCAGAAGGGGATGATGCGCCCCTTGAAGCGCTCGGCGGCGTCAAGAAGGTAGTCGTTGGCCTCGTGGGCGATGTCCGGGTCGCACCAGCCGTAGCCCAGAGCCACGGCCACGTCCACGCCGTCCTCGTCCATGGCGCGCACCAGCTCGGGGGCCGTGGCCATGGCCTTGCGGGGGTCCGCCTTGGCGAACAGCGCAAGGAAGGTCGCGTCGCGTGCGGCCAGCTCGTCCATGCGGCCCTTGAAGGAGCGGGGGAGGATGTGGGTGTGGACGTCGACGATCACCGCGGCCTCCGGACTAGTTGTCGGCCGAGGCCTGCTCGTCCTCGTTGTAGTCCGAGTGGGAGTAGACGCCCACCTCGCGCCCCTGGTGGACGTGGACGATGAAATCGTCCCGTCCCAGCCCCACGGCGTCCAGCAGCTCGTCGTCCAGGTCGTCGATCAGGTCCTGTATCTCCTCCTGGGTGTACCGCTCGGAGACGCACAGGGTGGCGTGGATCAGCGAGCCCGCGAAGTGCACATCGAACCGGCCCTGGGGCTGGTCATCGTCATAGATGGTGTACACCTCGGAGTGCGGGGTGCGGCACTCGCGCTCGAACCGCAGCATGGGGCTCCTCCTCACCGTTCCCCGACAGCCTAGGGCCGCACGTGGCCCGTGCCTAGGGCCACCCACTTGTAGCTGGTCAGCTCACGCAGCCCCATGGGCCCGCGGGCGTGGAGCTTGTTGGTGGAGATGGCCACCTCCGCGCCCAGGCCCAGCTGACTGCCGTCGTTGAAGCGGGTGCTGGCGTTCACCAGCACCACGGAGGCCTCTACCTCGTCCACGAAGCGGGTCGCCGCCGTGTAGCTCTCCGTGACGATGGCCTCGGAGTGCCCGGAGCCGTACCGCTCGATGTGCTCGATGGCTTCGTCCAGCCCCTCCACCACCCGCACGGAGAGCACCAGGGAGAGGAACTCCTGGCCGAAGTCCTCGGCCTGCGCCGCCTTCAGGCGCCCCTCGTGGCCGGGGCCGATTGCGGCCAGCGCCCGCTCGTCGGCGCGCACCTCCACCCCTGCTTCGAACAACCTCGCCGCCACCGCCGGTAGGTAGGTGGGCGCGATGGCCTGATGCACCAGCAGCGTGTCCAGGGCGTTGCACACCGTGGGGCGTTGCACCTTGGCGTTGTAGGCGATCTCCACCGCCTTCACCGGGTCGGCGTCCTCGTCAACGAACACATGCACCACGCCGATGCCGCCGGTGATGGCCGGCACCGTCGCGTGCTCGCGAACGTAGCGGATCAACCCCTCGCCGCCGCGCGGGATGAACAGGTCTAGGTACTCGTTTAGGCGGATCATCTGGTCCACCACGGCCCTGTCGGTGTCCTCCACCAGCTGCACGGCCTCCGCGGTGATGCCCGCTGAGGCGATGGCCTCGCGCACCAGGCGGCCCAGCGCCGCGTTGGAGTGGACGGCCTCCTTGCCGCCACGCAGCACCACCGCGTTGCCTGACTTGAGGCACAGCACGGCGATATCCACTGTCACGTTGGGGCGCGACTCGTACACGCAGCCGATGACCCCCAGAGGCACGCGCCGGCGCTCTACGCGCATCCCGTTGGGCAGCGCGCGGGCGTCGAACGACTCGCCCACCGGGTCGGGCAGCCCCGCCACCGTGCGCACGTCGGCCGCCATGGCCTTCAGGCGCTGCTCGTTCAGCAGCAGCCGGTCCAGCAGCGCCTCGGTGAGCCCCGCGGCGCGCCCGGCCTCCATGTCCCTGGCGTTGGCCGCCAGAACCGGGCCCTGCTCGCGCTCCAGCGCGGCGGCGATGGCCTCCAGCGCCCTATTCTTGGCCGTGGTCGAGGCCGAGCGCAGCGTGCGCGCCGCCGCGCGCGCCGCCTTGGCCTTGTTGATGAGTTCGTTCGTCGCCGTGGTCATCGCTTCTCTCCCGCTTCCTACACCAGCACCAGGTTGTTGCGGTGGACGGCCTCGTCACCGTAGTCGTGGCCCAGGCGTTCGGCTATCTGGCTGGAGCGTGCCCCGGCGATGGCCCGCAGATCGCCCGCCGTGTAGTTGGTGATGCCGAAGCCCACGCGCGTCCCCGTCCCGTCCTCCAGCGTCACCACCGCCCCGCGCGCGAACTCCCCGCGCACCGAGCGGATGCCCGCGGGTAGCAGCGAGCCGTCGCGCTCGCGCACCGCCAGCACCGCGCCCTCGTCCAGCACCAGCACGCCCCCCGAGTCGGCGACCCCGGACAGCAGCCAGCGCTTGCGCGACTCCAGCGCCGACACCCGGGTGGGGAACAGCGTCCCCACCGGCTCGGCGCACGCTGCTCGGCGCACCACGTCATCGCTGGCGCCGGGGCCTATTACCACCGTCACGCCTGCCGCCGTGGCCCGCTGGGCCGCCAGCAGCTTGGAGAGCATGCCGCCCCGGCTGAACTTGGAGCGGTGCTCCTCCGCCAGCGCCAGCACGCCCGCGTCCACCCGCTCCACCCGCTCAATCAGCGTGGCCTTGGGGTCCCGGTTGGGGTCGGCCGTGTAGAGGCCGTCGGTGTCCGTGAGCAGCAGCAGCAGTCCCGCATCCACTAGGTTAGCCACCAGGGCCGAGAGGGTGTCGTTGTCGCCGAAGCGCGCCTCGCCCAACTCCGCCGTGTCCACCACGTCGTTCTCGTTGACGATGGGCACCACCCCGTGCGCCAGCAGCCCATCCAACGTGTTGCGGATGTTCAGGTAGCCCAGGCGGTCCTCCACATCCGTGCGGGTCAGCAGCGCCTGGGCCACCACCAGCCCGTGGGCGGCGAAGGCCTCCTGGTAGGCGTGCATCAGCCGCCCCTGGCCCACCGCCGCCAGCATCTGGGAGAGCGCGACGCCCTTGGCGGCGTGCGGTACGCCCATGACCTCACGACCGGCGGCCACCGCGCCCGATGAGACCAGCACCACCTGCGCGCCCAGCGACTGCACTGCCGCCACCTGGGCGGCGAGCGATGCCAGCACACCCTTATCGAGGCGCGGACTCTTGTGGGTTAGCACGTTGGTGCCCGCCTTCACTACGATGCGGCGGTAAGCGAGGGGGCTGCCGTTGGGGATGCTGGCCTTACGGGCCGAGGGGAGCGCCATGGGTGCGTGTCCGGTGCGATGCTGCGGGGCAGCTCCCAAAGGGGGCCCCGTCCAGCGATTGTACCCCAGCGTGCCCACTCCCGCGCCTTTCCCCGCACATAGAATGCGCCCGTCATCCCCGTGCAGGAGTGCCCCATGCCTGAGCTCGCGATACGCCCGTGGCGGTTGGAGGAGGCGCAGGCAGTCTTGGACTTCTGGCGGCTCGCCGCCCCTGGGGAGACGCCCACCGACGACACCCGTGGCCTGGGCGCCCTTTGGCGCCAGGACGAGGGCTCGCTGCTGCTGGCGCTGGACAGGGAGCGCATCGTGGGCACGGTGATAGCCGCCTTGGACGGCTGGCGCGGCGGCATCTACCGTCTGGCCGTCGCCCCCTCGCACCGGCGCCACGGACTGGGCCGGCGGCTGGTGGCCGAGGCCGAGCGGCGGTTGGCCGTGCGGGGGGCCAAGCGCCTGGCGGCCCTGGCCTCCTCCCATTCCCAGCAGGCACGGGGGTTCTGGGACTCTCTGTCCGACGCGGGTTGGAAGCCCACCCACCCCGGCGCGCGCTACGCAAAGACGCTCCCCTAGGCGAACCTGCCTGCTAGAATCGGCGAGTGGCCGGCACCAACCGGCCTCTCCGCATGCCCGCCAGGTCCGCCCGAGCGGGCTTTGCCCGTGGGAGTACACGTGAGCCTGACCGGCCTGCTGCCCCTGCTCGCCAGAGCCCCCGCCTACGCGGGGTTGCGAGATGGGTTGCGCGCGGGCCGCGCGGCGGCGGCCACCGCGCCCGACCACGCCCAGCCCTACCTGCTGGCGGCGCTCTGGCGTGACCTAGGGCGTCCCGTGGTAGTAATCTGCCCCCATCCCGACGATGCACGCCTCCTGTCCGCCCACCTGGAGGGGTACCTGGGGGATGAGGCCCCCGTGGTGCAGTTCGCCGAGTCCGAGCTGCTGCCCTTCGAGCGCCTCTCCATCGAACCGGCCACCGTCCATCAGCGCATCGCCGCCCTGGGGGCCCTGCTCCGGCCCGGTCCCGGCGGCCCGCCGCTGGTGGTCACCTCCGTCACCGGCCTCATGCAGAAGACGCTCTCCCCGCAGGTGCTCGCCGCCGCGATGCACGCCGTCCGGCGTGATGAGCGCGTGCGGGTGGAGGAGCTGCTGCGGGGTTGGGTGAACCTGGGTTATCAGGTGGGGCCCACCGTGGAGGGGCCGGGCCAGGCGGCGCGCCGGGGCGGCATCGTGGACATCTACCCGCCCGGCGTCGACGACCCCTACCGGCTCGACCTGTGGGGCGATGTGGTGGACATCGTCCGCACCTTCGACGTGGGCTCGCAGCGCTCCACGGGCAGCGTGCCGGAGGCACTCGTCCTGCCCGCCGCCGAGCTGCTGCCCGCCCACGTGGACCGCGACGGCGTGGACGCGCTGGTGCGGGGACTCGACTTCGCCAACACCCGTCCCGGCGAGCAGGACCGGGTGCATGAGGAGCTGGCCGGACTGCTGGCGGGCACAGCCGACGAGTCCGCCGCCCTCTACGCGGGTTTCCTGCTCCAGCACACCTTGCTAGACCACTTGGCGGTCGTGCCCGGTGCGTTGGTGGTGGTGGTGGAGCCGGGCGAGGCGGCCGAGGCCGCCCGGCGCTTGGAGGGGCAGGCCGAGGGGCTGCGGCTGGCCAAGGAGGAGCGCGGCGAGCTGCCGCTCCACTTCCCCTCGGCCCTGGCTGACTGGGACACCCTGGCCGCAGCGCTGGAGGCGTGGCCCGCGCGCCTGGCGCTCTCGCGCTACGCGCAACCTGCGGCGGGCGGCGCGCAGGCCGTGACCCTCCCCTTCGAGGCAGCGCCCGTGCTTGCCGGGAGCGCGGAGGGCCTGGCGGGCCTGGCCCACGCCGGGCTCGACAGAGCGCCCGTGGTGGTGGCCACCAACCACTCCCGGCGGGTGGAGGAAGTTCTGCGCGAGGAGGGCCTCGGCGCGCGCGAGGTGCGCAGCCTGGAGGAAGCCCCGGAGCCGGGCAGCATGTCCGTGGTGCACGTGAGCCTGCCCGGTGGCTGGCGGCTCAATTCGGGCGAGGGCGGCGCGCCCCTGGCGGCGCTGCTCACTGACGACGAGCTCTTCGGTGCGGCCAAGCGCCGTCCGGTGCGTGCGCGCCGCCACGCACCGCACCTGCGCGCCGCCTCGGTGGATGAGCTCACGCCGGGCCAGTACGTGGTGCATATCGAGCACGGCATAGGCCGGTTCATGGGCACCCAGACCCGCCCCACCGGCCCCGGCGGCACCAACGCCGAATATCTCGTGCTGGAGTACGCCGAGGGAGACCGGCTCTACGTTCCCATGGAGCAGTTGGACCGCCTCTCGCCCTACCAGGGGGCCGACGAGGCCTCCCCCTCGCCCACGCGACTGGGCACCCAGGAGTGGTCGCGCGCCGTCTCCCGTGCCCGCGAGTCCACTCAGAAGCTGGCGGTGGACCTGCTGGCCCTCTATGCCCAGCGTGAGATGGCGCAGGGCATGGCCTACGGGCCCGACACCGTCTGGCAGCGGGAGATGGAGGACGCCTTCCCCTTCGTGGAGACGCCTGACCAGCAATCGGCCATCGACGACGTCAAGGGCGACATGGAGCGGGTGCGCCCCATGGACCGGCTGGTGTGCGGAGACGTCGGCTACGGCAAGACCGAGGTGGCGCTGCGCGCTGCGTTCAAGGCCGTTATGGACGGGCGGCAGGTGGCCATCTTGGTGCCCACCACCGTCCTGGCTCTCCAGCACTACGAGACCTTCTCCGAGCGGCTCGCCCCCTTCCCCGTGAAGGTGGAGATGCTCTCGCGTTTCCGCACACCCGCCGAGCAGGACGAGATCATCGCCAAGCTCAAGGCGGGCGAGCTGGACATGGTGGTGGGCACGCACCGACTGGTGTCCAAGGACGTGGGCTTCAGGGACCTGGGCCTGGTCATCATCGACGAGGAGCACCGCTTTGGCGTGGGCCACAAGGAGCGGCTCAAGGAGCTGCGCTCCGAGGTGGACGTGCTCACCATGACCGCCACGCCCATCCCCCGCACCCTGCACATGGCCATGGCGGGCATCCGGGACATCTCCACCATCGAGACCCCGCCCGAGGAACGCCTCCCCATCCGCACGTACCTGGCCGAGGACTCGGACGACCTGGTGCGGGAGGCGATACTGCGGGAGATGGATAGGGGCGGGCAGGTCTTCTACCTGCACAACCGGGTGAGGTCCATCGACCTGGCCGCCGGGCGCGTGGCCGGGCTGCTGCCGGAGGCCCGCGTCATGGTGGCGCACGGGCAGATGCACGAGGACGAGCTGGCCGATGCGATGGAGCGGTTCGCGGCGGGCGAGGCCGACGTGCTGGTGTGCACCACCATCATCGAATCCGGCCTGGACATCCCCGCGGTCAACACGCTCATCGTGGACCACGCCGACCGGTTGGGCCTGGCCCAGCTCTACCAGCTGCGCGGACGGGTGGGCCGCCGGTCGCAGCGCGCCTTCGCCTACCTGCTTGTGGAGCGTGGGCACCGGCTCACCGAGGTGGCCCAGCGGCGCCTGCAGACCATCGCCGCCGCCACGGAGCTGGGCGCCGGCTTCCGCATCGCCATGAAGGACCTGGAGATTCGCGGGGCCGGCAACCTGCTGGGGCCCGAGCAGAGCGGGCAGATCCACGCTGTGGGCTTCGACCTGTACACCAAGCTGCTGGCGGAGGCCGTGGCCACCCTGCGCGCCCAGACAGGCATCGGTGGTGTCCCCGAGGGGGGCGTCCCAGTGCCTGAGGGGCCAGACCCGGTGGTGGACCTGGGCGTGAGCGCCGCCATCCCCGAGGAGCTGGTGCCCCACATGCCCACCCGCATGGCGCTCTACCAGCGCGTGGCCCGCGCCCGGGAGACGGCGGACCTGGCAGACCTCTCACGCGAGTTGGAGGACCGGTTCGGCCGCCCGCTGCCCGACCCGCTTCACCACCTGCTCTACGTGGCACGGGTTCGGGTGCTCGCCCGCCGGGCGCGGGTGGAGTCGGTGACCAAGCGCGATGAGCGCATCAGCCTCAAACTGGTGGATGCCGTGGGGGGAGCGCGCGTGCCGCTCACGCGGGCGCTCGGCCACCGGGTGCAGGTGGGCAACCAGCAGATGCACCTGCAAACCGGCAGCGTGGAGGTGCCGTGGGCCCAGGCGCTGCTGGAGGTGCTGGAGCGCCTCGCCGCCTTCCAGCAGCAGGCCTCCGCCATAAGGGCCTAAGGGTTTCCGCCTGCCGTTGAACGAGCCCTGCTAGCCTTCCCCGCCGCCCGACGGTGCGCCGCCGCCGTTATAGGCACCGGAGCTGCCACCGCCGCCACGCCGGCCACGGCCGCCGCCGCGTCGTCCGCCACCGCCGCCGCCACCACCCCCGCG
>JAYNIL010000045.1:0-13071 GCA_038109085.1 Chloroflexota bacterium | reverse complement strand
GGGTTGGAGGCGGCCAGGTACGCGTGGGCGCCGGCGGCCATGACAGCGCTCGCCCACGCTGCGGGGTCGCCTCCCCGCGGGGGCGATGCATCGCACAGCACCGGAGAGTGGGCGGCTGAGCGAGCCAGCGAGGCCAGATCACTCATGCAGGGGCTCCTTCGATGCTGGGGGGGCCGCCCTGCACAGGGAGGCCAGCACGCACTCCCCGCAGCGCGGCTCACGCTTGCGGCAAATGTCCTTGGCGTGGGCGTCCAGCAAGGCGTGGTACTCGTTGAACAGCGGCGCATCGGGCGGCAGGTTGAGCTCGAACATCTCCTGCCAGTCGGCGTAGCGCCCACGTCCGGCCCGAACGCCCAATCGCTCCATGAGCCGGATGGTGTAGGAGTCGATGACGAAGGACGGCAGTCCCGCTACGTACAGCACGATGTCGTCGGCCGTCTCCGGGCCGATGCCGTAGACGCCCAACAATTCGTCGCGCAGCTCCTTGGCCTCGCGCGCCGCCCACGCGTCCGTGTCGTCGCCGTAGCGGGCCAGGTGCTCGGCCACGGCCTTGAGCTTGCGGGCCTTGGTGTTGAAGTAGCCGGAGGGGCGTATCGCCTCGGCCAGTGCGGGCTCCGGCACAGCGCGCAGCGCGGCGGGGCTAATGAGCCCCTCGGCGCGCAGGTTGGCCAGGGCCCGCTCCACATTAGTCCACGCCGTGTTCTGCGTGAGCACCGCACCCACGATGGTCTCGAAGGGCCCCCCCTCACCAGGCCACCAGCCCTGGGGACCGTGGTGGGCGTAGAGCTGCTCATACACCTGGATGAGCAGGCGAGCGGTGCGCGCCGAGCGCTTCATGCCGGTGTCCCCACGCGCACCGGTATCGCCCGCAGCGGGTGCAGGCCCCCCTCGTCCACCCGGCAGGTGATGGCGTAGGGCTCCACGCCTGCCCCCGCGGCATGGCCCAGCGCCGCGGCGAACTCCAGGTCAGCCTCGGTGAAGGGGGCGAGGGCCACAGCGTCGTCACGCTGCACCACGAACACCACCGCCGCGCGAACGCCGGGGGCCACTGCGGCGGCCAGCTCACGCAGGTGACGCGCGCCCCGGTCGGTCGGGGCGTCGGGGAAGAGGGCCACGCCCTGTTGCACCAGTAGCCCGGCGCGCTGCGCCGCGATGGCGACGGCGGGCGGGGTGCGCGTGTCCAGGCACACCCACCGCCCGAAGGCGAACACCTGCACCAGGTCATAGGGGGTGCGGCGGGCAAAGCCCGGCTCTGGGCGCAGGCGCACCGGCGCGCCGGGCACCAGCAGCTCACGCATGCGCCCCGAGTTGGGTAGGTGGGCGCGCGCGCGTTCCCCCGTCACCGACACGTCGGCGGCGAAGCGGTTGGCCCGGCCGATGAGCACGCCGTCCACTAGAGTGTCCACGCACCGATGGTAGCAGGCCGTCCCGCCAGCATCACGGTGCGCTAGACTGGGGCCGCCATGAGCACCTTCACCGACAAGCTGAACGCCGCGAGCGCCCGCAACCGCTCCCATCTGGTGGTGGGCCTGGACCCACAGCCCTCCCTGATGGATGTGCCGGACGTGGCTGCCTTCAACCGGACCATCATCGAGGCCACGGCCGACCTGGTTTGCGCTTACAAGCCACAGATGGCCTACTTCGAGGCGCTGGGCATGGATGGGCTGCGGGCGCTGGAGACGACGTTCAAGGCGATCCCGGCGCACATCCCGGTGATCCTGGACGCCAAGCGCGGGGACATCGGCTCCACCTCGGCGGCCTACGCCAGAGCGGTGTTCGAGGTTTGGGGGGCCGATGCCACCACCGTCCACCCCTACATGGGCGAGGACTCTGTGGGGCCATTCCTGGAGTACAGGGAAAAGGGCGTGTTCATCCTGGCGCGCACCTCCAACCCCGGCGCGCGGGACTTCGAGGAGCTCACGCTCCGCACGCCCACAGGCGAGCGCCCGCTGTACGAGCAGGTGGTGACCAAGGCGCTGGAGTGGAACGACCGGGGGAATGTGGGGTTGGTGGTAGGCGCCACGGCGCCGGAGGAGCTGGCGCGGGTGCGCTCGCTCGCCCCTAACCTACCGCTGCTGATACCCGGCATCGGCGCGCAGGGCGGCGACCTGGAGGCATCCGTCCGGAACGGGTGTGACGCGCGGGGAGGCGGGTTCCTCATCAACGCCGCGCGCTCCGTGCTCTACGCGTCCCGAGGCGCTGACTTCGCCGAAGCGGCGCGCGCGGAGGCCGAGCGATTGCGCGCAGGCATCAACGCGGAGCTGGCCCGGCTGGGGGCCTGATGGAGCAGGCCTACCACCTGGGCGACGTGCTCACACTGCGCAAGGCGCACCCCTGCGGAGGGACGGGCTGGCGTGTGGAGCGCCTGGGGGCCGACATCGGCATCCGGTGCCTCACCTGCGCGCGCTACCAGCTGGTGAGCAGGCGCGCCCTCGCACGCGCGATGCGCGGGCAGGCGCCCCCGCCCCCAGCGCCCCCCTCCGACTCCTGACCCGCTAGGCCGGTATCTCCACGGACACGTGCACCAGGGGGCTGTCCCTCATGCGCGTCTCCAACTCCTCCGGCTTGCCGAACAGTTCCAGAAGAGGGCTGAAGGTGCGCTGGCGCTCGTCCTCATCCAGCACGGGCCGGGCGTAGGCGGCCAGGTCCGCGATGACTGTGTTCTTCAGGTGCACCTTGAAGTCGGGGTTGGCCAGCAGGTTGGCGTACCAGGAGCGCTTGCCGGGGGCCGCGGTCAGGTAGAGCTGCCCGTCCACCACGTGCAGGCGTATCTCGATGCGGCGGGGCTTGCCCGTCTTGCGGCCGGTGGTGGTGATGTCCACCACGCCGCCCCGCAGCAGGTTCGCGCGGATTTCGTTGCTGGTTGGGGCCACGGGGCACCTCCCTCTCGGACGGGTGTGGCCGGACGCACCGGCGTGGCGCGAGTCTAGGCCCGTCCAACCCATTTGTGAAGTTATTCGCATATTTGGGGCAATCCCCCATTGCGTCGAATATCGTCAGTTTGTTATAGTATTCACAGACCCCCAAGCCGGAGCCTGGCGCGGGAGGCAGGCGCCCCGGAGCCCCAGCTCCGCTGGAAGCGCGGCCACCTGCACGGCCCTGCCCCTGGAAGTTCTGGTTGCTCACCGGACGCTCACCTTTGAAACGGTGGCGCGCGCAAGCATGCCCCGCGACGGGGACACTGTACCGGATTCGTCACCAGCCGTACGACTTCCGGGCATGGGCCACCGAGCGATCTGTAACGCATCGTTAAACATCGCGTAACAGCACGGCAATGTTCGGGTAGTTCAATGGGTTCAGCGGCGGCTGGCCGCACAGGGATTGCCGAAGGAGGAATGGCATGCTGAAGCAGATGAGGGAAGCGCTGGATATCGCGAAGAAGGGCCAGGAGATGGTGGACGCCTACGTGAGCGCACGGGCGAACGCCATCCGCCACCTGACGGGCAATCCCGCCGCCATCACCCACACCGAGCGGGTCCGTCTGGCCGCCTAGGCGCCAGCGGGCACGGGAACGACGACCGACACACGAACATCACCGGCTGGCACAGACCAGCCGCACACGAGGAGCAACGACATGGCCACCGGTTTCAACACGCTGATCGAGTCCCTGCGCCTGGGCTTCGCCTATCAGGCGATCGCCGAGCGCTACGGTGTCGAGGCGGTCAAGACCGCCATCGCCGAGTCCATCGCCACCCCCGCCGCCGAGGCGGTGGTGGAGCTGACCGGTGAGCGTGAGCGCATCGCCGCCTAGGCAGCGCACACGTCCCGTCCCAACGAAGCGGCCCCACTCGATGAGCGGGGCCGCCGCTTGTCTGTGGGGAAGGAGGGAACGTCAGGACGCAGTCGATGGCTCCGGGGCAGCACGGGTGCCGAACAGGCTGTACAGCAGCGGGGTGAGCAGGCCCGGCACCAGCATCAACGCACCGGCTACCAGCAGCGCCGTCTCGATGGAGGTGACATCAGCCAGGGGGCCGAAGATGGCCGGACCCAACAGCTGCGCCGCGGCCCAGTAGATGCCAGAGACGGCCATGGCGACGCCCCGCTGGTCTGGGCTGCTCACCTCGGCCGTCATGGAGGCGTAGAGCACGCGACCCGCGTTGAATACGATGCCGATTCCGAACATGAGCGCGCCCATGAGCCAGACCCAATCGGCGGTGACCACCGCCAACATCAGCAGCGCGCCGTTGCCCGCCACGATGATGCCGTAGGCCAGCTTCTGGCCGGTGCGGGCGATCGCGAAGCTGAACGCGAAGCCGATACCCACGGCGCCCACCCCATGCACCGAGCGCAGGATGCCTACCAGCGATTCCGAGTAGCCCTCACGCTGGAGGAACGCGGGGATGATGGAGCTGAGCAGCGCCATGGCGAGGGATGTGGCGAAGGCGAGGAACGCGGGGAGGACCATGTTGCGCGCCTTGAATACACCGGGTACCGGGCCCAGTATCTGGCGCAGCGTGCGCCCCGCCTTGCGCGGTAGAGTGGGCATGGCGAAGGTGGCCACCAGTGAGCCGGTGGCCAGCACCGCGCAGACGGTGAAGGCCCAGGGAAAGCCGAACACCTCGCCCAGCACGCCGCCCGCAGCCGAGCCCACCAGCTGGCCCGCCGAGGAGAAGCCGAAGAAGCGGCTCATGAAGTGCGCCGCCTTGCCCTCATGCACGCGGGAGCCGTAGGTCTGAGCGCTGGTCCAGTAGATGGAGCGCGAGCCGCCCACCAGCAACTGCGCGGAAACCAGCGCCACCAGCGCGCCAGTGACGGCCATGAGTACCGAACCGACGGCCATGGCAGCGAAGGCAGCCATGATGACGTAACGCTCGCCAATGCGGTCGGACATGACGCCACCGAACAGCCGCAGCCCCACCTGGAAGATGCCCTGAGCTGAGATGATGAGTCCCAATCGCCCGACCGAGTAGTCCAGGGAAAGGATGTAGAAGGGGATGAGGATGGTGAGCATCCCCAGGGTCAGGCTGAAGGAGGCCGACTGAGCATAAGAGAGGACAGAAGCTCGGGCGCGCGCTGTCGGTGAGGCTTGCATGACGCGCATATTACGGCGTTTGCACGTTGGTTGGGATACAAGTCACGTCAAGCCCGCCCCAGGGAACGACGACGTGCACACCATGCGCCTGGTGCCATAATCGAGTGCCGAACGAGCGGGGAAGGGGTAGGAGCGCAGGCGCGCAGGGAAAACCTCATATTCGAGCGAGCGCAGCCAGCAGGAAATACTAGAGGCCCCGGCGGTTGCCGGGGCCTCTAGTTCGCTCTGTTACCGGAGCCTAGCGCCAGATGGGCATTTTGGCGCCCTCGCCAGACAGCTCAGCCTCCACGTCGGGCTTGCGGGGTTTGAAGTCCTTGAAGGGAGCGCCCGTACCCTCGGTTCCAGGGTAGTGGAAGTGTTCCACCGGCAGAACGATGATGTCCTTTTCATCGCGATGGACATTCATCGGCTCCCCACCGTCCTCCACCACCTTCATCTGCTCGTCCAGTAGTTTGCGGAAGAGGATGACGCCCACGTCTGACACACCCAGGCGCTCGGTGGTGCGATCGCTGACGGGGCCCTGAGCCGCCCATGCGGTCTGATCCTGGCCCAGAACATAGTCGTCGCGGAAGCGCTTGCCATCCGGCCACCAGGCCGACTTGATCTCGTAGGGGACCTGAAGCAGGTCCTGCTTGGCCTCATCCGACTTGCGCTCGCGCCAGTTCATAACTAGGTGCAGAGTGTGGGTGTCGTCGATGGGCACCCGGAACTGCATGTTGCTGACCACGCGCAGGACATTGGGGAACAGGATAGGGTGACCAATGCGCCAGAACTCGTCGTCCTCGGTCTCATCTCCCACTAGGCGGCGCTTGATGATGCCGTAGTCGGTGACCTCAAAGCCGATACGCCGGTGGTCGGACCCGCGCGCCTGGGTGTTGGACAGGAAGTCGTCCCGCTCGTCCACCGGGCGCTTGCGGTTCATGACCCAGCCGCCGTAGTAGCGGTGGAGCCATTGAAAATGCAGCGGGTCCAGTGAGTTCTCCTGACACTGCAGCCAGTTGCAGGGCAGCTCGACGCCGAAAGCGTCACGGATGCCATCCCAAACCAGCAGGTCCCACTTGGGGAGCACGGGCGCGGGCTGCGGGCCCATATAGGCGAAGATGAGCCCGCCCAGCTCCTGAACGGGGTAGGCCAGCATCTTCACCTTGTCCTTGAAGCGCGAGCCCTCGGGCTCAGACGGCTGGTCCACGCACTCACCCTTCTCGTTGAAGAGCCAGCCGTGGTAGCAGCAGCGCAGCCCGTCCTTCTCCGGAATCCCGTAGGCCATGGAGGCCTTGCGGTGGGGGCAACCGGGCTCGATGAGCCCTAGGGTGCCGGAGGCGTCGCGGTAGAGGATCAGGTCCTCCCCCAGCAGACGCACCTCCTTGGTGGGGTTCTCCTCGTTCACCATGGAGCTGCCGCCGATGGGGTGCCAGTAGCGGCGCATTAACTCGCCCATAGGCGTGCCACGCCCCACCTGCGTCAGCCGCTCGTTCTGCCGCTTGGTCAGCATGCGCGAATCCTCCGTGACGTTGGTCGGCTCGGCGCACTATACCGGTAGAGGCGTGCGCGAGCCGTGAAGACGGCCAGAGGCGGTGTGAAGACTCGGTGAACACGCATCCTTCAGCGCCCGTTCACATGGCTTCCCCACCGTATCACGGCACCGTCACAGCCCCCGGATACCCCTATGCGCAGACCCCGCCAGGCCGTCAACAGACGGCTGGCCCCCCTTTGAGGATGAGATGGCAGAGATCGTGCTGGGCCTGGGCACCTCTCACAGCCCGCTGCTGATCGTTCCCGACGAACTGTTGGGTGAGTAAGCGGTACGCGACCGGCGCAACCCCTTCCTGCACCGTATCCCTGACGGCAAGCACGTATCCTACGAGGGGTTTCTGGAGACGGCGGACCCGCAGATCAAGAAGGAGTTGACGGCCGAGGTCTTCAAGCGCCGCCACCATGCCAACCAGGCCGGCATCGAGCGCGTCGCCCAGGCGCTGTATGAGGCCGACCCAGATGTGCTCATCATGTTCGGCGACGACCAGAACGAGATGTTCTCCAAGGACGCCATGCCGGCGACGGCGGTGTTCTGGTCGGAGATGGTGCCCTACGCCACCCCTGTGCCCAAGGACTAAGACCAGCTGCTCAAGGCGCTCTTAGACACCCACGGCGGCCCCGGGCGCGACGACTACCCGGTGGACACAGAGCTGGGTCTGCACCTGATGGAGTCGCTCTCCGAGCAGGGCCAGGACGTGAGGCATGTGCGCCAGTTCATGGAGGGCAAGGTGATGAGCCACGCCTTCGGATTCGTGTGGCGCCGGCTCATGAAGGGGCACAAGACCATCCCCGTGGTGCCCGTGCATAACAACACCTATTTCCCGCCCAACCAGCCCTCCCGGCCCACTGCTACTAGTTCGGCCAGAAGGTGCGCAACGCCATCAACGACTGGAAGAATGGCACGCGCGTGGCCGTGCTGGCCTCTGGCGGCTTCTCCCACTTCACCGTGGACGAGGAGATAGACCGGCGCGTCATCAAGCAACTGGAGGACCACGACGCCGACGGCATTTAGGCGCCTACCGCTGGAGCGCCTCCAGGCGGGGACCTAGGAGATACGCAACTGGCTCATCGTCTTTGGGCTGGTGGAGGACAAGGACTTCAACCTGTACGACTACGTGCCGTACTACCGCTCCCTGGCGGGCAGCGGGTGCGCCATGACCTTCGGGGAGTGGAGCTAGCGCCTCAGCCGCGCCACAGGCGCACAGGAACGACGAAGGGGCAGCCTGCAGGCTGCCCCTTCTGCTTCGCCAAGACTGGCGACCCGGACCGGATTTGAACCGGCGCTCTCCTCCTTGACAGGGAGGTGTGTTCGACCAGGCTACACCACCGGGCCGCGGTGTCCTGCGGGCCGCCCGGCCCGCGCTAGAACGCTCAACCTATCCCATGATAGCCGACGATGACCATCTCACCTTCGACCATCACCGGTGTCACCCGCTCGCCACCCGCCAGCCGTTCGACCTCGGGCACCAGCTCGGGGTGCTCGGCAAGGTCTATCTGCCGGTACTCCACCCCGTCGCGGTCCAGCTCGTGCAGGAGGGCGTCGGAATAGGAGCAGTCCGGCCGCGTGTAGACGGTGAGGGCCGGGGCAGTAAGCATGACCCGCTCATCATAGCAGCCGGGGCAAGGGGGCTGCAAAGCCCCCCGCGCTCATCCCAGGGCAGCCAGCGCTGTCTCTAGATCTTCACGCGCTACGGACTGCGCATCGGGCACCTTGGCCAGCGCCTTCTCCACGTCCTCCGGCTCGCCGCCCACGAAGATGACGGGGATGGCCCGCCCCGCGCGGTGCCCCCTCAGTACCGCCGCCGTCTCGCGCCCGTTGGAGGAGCGGTGCGTGAGGTAGACGACCATAGCGTCGGGCGGGTCGCCCGTCGCCCTGCGGACGGCGCGGGCACCGTCGGTGGTCTCGGTGCGCACCTCGTGGCCCGCCGCCCTCAGGCGTGCGGCCTCGGCCTCCACCGCGACGGCGCGCCAGCCCACCAGCAGCAGCCGCGCCACCTCAGTCCTCGTAACGGCGGAACACCAGGCAGGCGTTCTGCCCACCGAAGCCGAAGGAGTTGGACAGGGCGATGGGCACGTCCGCCTTGCGGGCGACGTTGGGCACGTAGTCCAGGTCGCACTCCGGGTCGGGCGTGGTGTAGTTGATGGTGGGGTGGATGAGACCGGTGCGCACCGTCTGCACGCAGGCAACGGCCTCCATGCCACCGGCTCCGCCCAGGGCGTGGCCGATCATGGACTTGGTGGAGGAGATGGGAATCTTGTAGGCCAGGTCCCCGAATACCCGCTTGATGGCCTTGGTCTCGGCGGCATCGTTGAGGGGGGTGGAGGTGCCGTGGGCGTTGATGTAGCCGACGTCCTGCGGGCCTATCCCCGCATCCTCCAGCGCCCAACGCACGGCGCGCGCCGCACCCGCGCCGTTCTCCTCCGGCTGGAACTGGTGGTAGGCATCGGATGAGGCTGCGAAGCCCAGCACCTCGGCCAGGGGAACGGCGCCCCGGCCCAGCGCGTGGGCCAATGATTCGACGATGAGGATGCCCGCACCCTCGGCGGGGATGAATCCGTCGCGGTCCGCATCGAAGGGGCGCGATGCCTCCGCCGGGGTGTCGTTGCGCTTGGTGGAGAGGGCCCGCATCACGGCGAAGCCCGCCAGGCCCAGCTGGCTGATACCCGCCTCGGCCCCACCGGTGATGACTACGTCAGCCCCACCCCGGCGCACCAGCTCAGCGGCCTCACCCACCGATTGGGTGGATGCGGCGCACGCCGTCACCACGGTGGAGGAGGGCCCACGCGCACCGAACAGGCGCGAGATGTTAGCCGCCGCCATGTTGGGCAGGATCATAGGGAAGAAGAAGGGCGAGAGCCGCATGCCTCCCTTGTCCAGCAGCAGCCGCATGGAGGCGTCGATAGTGGGGAAGCCGCCGTTGCCATTGCCGAACACCACGCCCAATCGCTCGGAATCCACGGAGCCGGGGGTGATGCCCGCTTGGGCCAGCGCCTGCCCGGTGGCCGCCACGCCCAACTGGGAGAAGCGCGCCATGCGCCGTGACTCACGCCGGTCTATGTAGGCGTCCGGGTCGAAACCACTGACCTCACCGCTGATGCAGCAGGGGTAGTCGGTAGCGTCAGCCTCCGTCATAGGGCCGACGCCGGAGCGGCCCGCGGTGAGCCCCTCCCAGAACGCATCCACCGATTCACCCAGGGGCGTCATGGCCCCCATGCCCGTCACCACCACCCGGGGCCGTCCCCGGTGGTCGACCACCTCACTCATGCGCCACCTCGATGCAGGGCCGCGGCCTGCGGGTCGAACTCAGGATAACGCTCACCGGGTATGCCGAACCATGCCTCAAGAGCCTCGGCTGCGATAAACAGCGAGCCGGTGGCCAGCACCGCTCCCCCCTCCCCGGCCAGCGAGACGGCGCGCTGCAGCGCTGCGCCCACCTCGCCCGCCGTCTCGGCGGCGACGCCGCGCTCGCGAAAGGCCGCGGCCACGCGGTCGGCAGGAACGGCGCGGGGATGGTGGGATGCGCAGGCGATGACCCGGCTGACAACCCCGGCCAGGGCCGCGGTCATGGCGGGCAGGTCCTTGTCGCCGGAGCAGCCGAACACAATACTCACGGGCACGCCGGGCAGGTAGTCGGCCAGGTTGGCGGCCAGCAGGTCCAGGGAGAAGGGCGTATGCGCCCCGTCCACGATGACCGCCGGACGCTGCGAGAGCACCTGGAAACGCCCGTCCCAGCGCACCGCCGCCAGCCCCGCCTCGATGGCCTCCGGGCTCACGCCCAGGCCCATGCGCTCCACGGCGGCCACGGCCACGGCGGCGTTCTCGGCCTGGTAGGCGCCCAGCAGCGGCAGGCGGGCGTAGTAGGTGGCCGTGGGCGTGGTGACCTGCGCGCTCTGGCCGGTCAGGTCGTGCTCCCCGAAGGAGGCGCGCACGTGCTCGCCCACGCGCGTGAGGTCACAGCCCAGCGCCGCGGCGCGCGCGCCGATGACACGCGCAGCCTCGGGAGCCTGCGGGGCCGAAACCACGGCGCAGCCCCGCTTGATGATGCCCGCCTTCTCCCCCGCGATGGCCGCCAGGGTATCGCCCAGGATGGCCTGGTGCTCCATGCCGATGAGGGTGATGGCCGCCACGCGCGCCTCGGCTACGTTGGTGGCATCGAGCCGCCCGCCCAGGCCCACCTCCACCACCTGGACGTCCACCTGCTCCTGTCGGAAGACGTCAAAGGCCATGGCGGTGAGCACCTCGAAGGTGGTGGGCCGCCCATGTTCCGTGGAGGCCAGCGCCTCCACGTGGGGCCAGGCGCGCTCCACGGCATAGGCGAAGGCGCCGGGGGCCAGCGGCTCCCCATCCAGACGGATGCGTTCGGTGAAGGAGTGCAGGTGCGGAGAGGTGTACAGGCCCACCCGCAGCCCAGCGGCGGCCAGTATGGAGGCGGCCATGGCTGCCACGGAGCCCTTGCCTTTGCTCCCAGCCACGTGCAGCACGGGGGCGAACCGCTGGGGCTCACCCATGCGCGCGGTGAGCGCGGCCATGCGCGCCAGGTCGTTCTTGGGCGCGGGGTCTGCCGTCCCTATCATCCGCTCGTAGTCCGCCAGGCCCAGCAGCCGGTGCAGCGCTGCGACGTAGCGGGGGTCGTCCTCAGGGACGGAGTGGGCATTTCTGGGCATGGGCGTGTAGCGAGCGTAGCAGGCGTCCTTGGGAGCGTCAACGAGGCCACGGCCTGTGCGCTAGCACCACAGCATGCTGTGTGCAAGTGGGCAACCGGGGGCAAATATTGCGGTTTCCCCTTTTGCGCCGGCGGGCCCTGCTGGATATGATGGGCCGACCTTCAGCGGCAGGAGCGATGCATGGGCTTCGCCCACCTCCACGTGCACACCGAGTACTCGCTCTTGGACGGCATGAGCCGTATCGAGCGGCTGGTCTCGCGCGCCAAAGAGCAGGGCATGAACGCCCTGGGCATGACCGACCACGGCGCAATGTATGGCGCGGTGGAGTTCTACTCGGCGTGCAAGGCGGCGGGCATCAAGCCGGTGATCGGCTGCGAGCTGTACGTGGCCCCCCACAGCCGACTGGAGAAGAAGGCTGCAGATAAGTCGCCCTTCCACCTGACGGTGCTCGCCCAGAACAACACCGGCTACCAGAACCTGATGAAGCTGGTCAGCAAGGCCAACCTGGAGGGCTTCTACTACAAGCCCCGTGTGGACCACGAGCTGCTGGAGCAGCACGCCGAGGGTCTCATAGTCTTCTCCGGGTGCCCCTCCTCCGAGATATCCCGCCAGCTGATGGACGGGAACATGGAGAAGGCTGCCGAGCTGGTGCGCTGGTACCAGGCCACCTTCCCCCACTTCGCCATGGAGATCCAGCGTCACCAGAACCTGGACTTCCTGGACGGACTGAACGACGGGATCCTGCGCCTGGCCGAGAAGATGGACCTGCCGCTGGTGGCGACCAACGACCTGCACTACGTGGAGCCGACCGACTCGCGCCTACACGAGGTGCTGCTGTGCATCGGCACCAACGCCACGGTGGACGACCCGAACCGCTTCCGCTTCTCCGACGAGTCGTACTACCTCAAGAGCCCCGACGAGATGGCCGAGCTGTTCGGTGACCTGCCGGAGGCCCTCTCCCACACCCAGACCATCGCTGACATGACGGATGTGGAGCTGGACTTCTCCACCCTCCACCTGCCCCAGTACGACACCCCGGACGGGGAGGACGCGGACGGCTACCTGCGCAAGCTGTGCTGGCAGGGCTTCAGCGAACGCTACCCGGAGGGGGGCACCCCTGAGCAGCAGCAGCGCCTGGACTACGAGCTGGACGTCATCTCCAAGACGCGCTACCCCAATTATTTCCTGGTGGTCTGGGACATCGCCGACTTCGCCCGCCGCTCGGACATCGTGTTCGGGGTGCGCGGCTCCGCCGCATCGTCCCTGGCCCTCTACTGCCTGGGCGTGACGGACATCGACCCGTTGGAGTACCGGCTGGTCTTCGAGCGCTTCCTGAACATCGAGCGCAAGGAGATGCCGGACATCGACATGGACTTCCAGGACGACCGGCGCGAGGAGGCGATCCGGTACGTCATCGGCAAGTACGGCGTGGACCACGTGGCCCAGATCATCACCTTCGGCACCCTGGGCGCCAAGGCCGCGATACGCGACTCCGGGCGGGCCCTGGGCATGCCCTTCGCCGACGTGGACCGGGTGGCACGCTTGGTACCCACCAAAGTGGGCGTCACGCTGGACGCAGCCATGGAGCAGACGCCGGAGATGCAGGAGGCCTACGAGGCCGACCCTGCGCTGCGCCGCCTCATCGACACGGCCCGGGGCCTGGAGGGGGTGACGCGCCACGCCTCCACCCACGCGGCGGGCGTGCTCATCTCCCAGGACCCGCTCACCGACGTGGTGCCCCTGCAGCGCCCCTCCAAGGGGGACGATGAGTCCATCGCCATGACCCAGTACCCCATGGAGGCCGTGGCCAAGCTGGGGCTGCTGAAGATGGACTTCCTGGG
>JAYNIL010000044.1:8128-14103 GCA_038109085.1 Chloroflexota bacterium | reverse complement strand
ACCCGATGGGCTCGTAGCGCCCGGCCAGCTGGGCCACGGCGGACTTGGAGCCCACCCCGTCGGTGGTGATGGCCAGGGAGAGGCGGACAGTCATGCCCAGCACGTTGGCGAAGAAGCCGTTGGGCACCAGCGGACCGCCCAGTCCCGTGCGGTAGGCCTCGGTGCGGCGCACCCAGCCCAGCAGCGCAGACAGGCCCCGCGCGGCCGCATCCGTATCCACACCTGCCTCGGAGTAGGTTAGGTGGCGTTGGGGCTGGTTGCTCACGGCGCGCGTCCTGGGGGGGGTGACGCCATTCTAGCAGGGCCCCGGCTGCATGCGGCAGCCTCGTTCCAGGGGACTCACCTGCACCCCCCACGGGACTACCCCATGTCCGCGACCTCGGCGGTCGATCATGGCAGCAGACGCGTGGCCTGCTCACCTACTTCGGATCTTGCTGGGGTGCTCGGAGGGGTCAAACCCCTCGTTGGGCCGCGTGTTGCGCGGCCCATGTCTACCCAGCGAGCGGTAGCGAGCGGGGACGAAGAAAGGCCCTCAAGGGCCGAAGGGGGAGCCCCCCTGCCATCGAGCGTGCGCGCCAAACGGTGCCGGCCCCTAGTTCGCGCCGTTCCAGGCGGAGACAGTGACGGTGCTCACCACCTGGTTGGGGCCGGGGCCCGGGCGCGCGTATACCTTGAGAGTGGTTCGCCTGCGGTGGAGGTGATGACGTAGTCTTTCCACGCCGTCACCGGCAGCCAGATGGCGTCAGGCTCACCGGAGGAGCTGAAGGGCGCCGCATACAGGGCCGTCGTGGACTTGCTGCGGAAGCGGATGGTATAGGTGCCGCCATTGATGACGTTGGCCTTGACCAACAGCCGTGCGGGGCTCGCGTTCTTGGTGGCGTTGGCCAGCTGGGGGCCGCCGGTGCCCACCCCCTCGTAGCCAGTGAGCTGCCAGCCGTTGGAAGCAGGCGTGAACACCCACGATACCTGGAAGTCCGCGTAGGACTTCAAGTTCTCTATGACGTGGAAGTACGCCCTGTGGCCTTTTCCGTTCGGGGAAGATGCGCCGGAACGCCCATCAGCCCACCCGCAGCGCGTCCGCCCCCCGGGTGTAGGTGCGCTGGTCGATGGATGCATCACGGTTCACCAGCGGGCGTGCGTACATGGGGTGGTGCATGGAGCGCACCTCGTGCTCCAGTTGGGTGAGCACCGCGCCCGTGTCCGGGTCTACGATGTCCACGAAGCGGTACTGCACCTCAGACGATTCCTCACTCACCAACCCCTGCTCCTCCAGGCGCGCGTGCGGTCCCGCGAAGTCCGCCAGGTAGATGGCGATGTGGTGGCCGTCGTAGGGGGCGAGCTCCCCCTCAGCCTCGCGGAATGCGATGTACTGGCCCCGGCCCATGGGCACCAGCGCCGCCGGGTTCCGGCGCACCGTGCCGACGTGGGCGGGTGCGCCCATGACCTGCGCGTAGAAGCGGGCTATGCCCGCAGCCGTGCCCGCGGGCACGTCCAACTCCAGCCACGGCATGCCCAGAGCGGTGCCGCCGAACTGGCCGGGCGCCGCCTGGTTCACCACGAACTCGTTGCCCCACGGGCACGTCACGTCCAGGTGGCCGTGGTGCTCATTGAAGGCGAAGGCCGTACCCTCCAACCCCGGCGCGATGCGGCCCAGGCGCTCCTCCAGCTGCGGACGCGAGGGCACCACCACTCCGATGCGCCCGCGCACCACCTGAGCCGTGGGGCGGGTGGGTAGGTGGAACTGCTGACGCCCGGCGTTCACCCACATGTTCTCCAGCCCCACCGTCAAGTACGGGTCGCGGGTGAAGCCGAGCCCCACGATGTAGAAGAGGGTGGCAACCTGCTGATCCGGCACTGTGATGTTCAGGTGGTCGAAGGAGAGGATGTTACCCACGTCCTGTGTGGTACGGTCGTACTCAGCCACTTGAGCCTCCTGGGCGATCGCTGCCTACCGGCGCGCGGTGCAGGCAGAGTATAGGCGCAGCCACGGCGCCTTGACCCTCCCACTCACGCGCAGGCACCATATTCCTGCGCACCCGCCCTCCGAGGCTTGCGCACGCATATCAGGCAACGCCCGCCCACTCGCCGCGCCCATGCACCGCACCATGGTGGGCGCCCGAGCGCGCAGGGCGAGAGGGAACGGGCCGGGGATGCTAACGACGGTAGAGCTGGAGAGCCGGTCCATCGAGGATTACCGCGCCGCCCGGGTGGTGTTCCAGAAGTCGATCCGTGAGGGGTTCGGCCTGGTGGTCTCCGAGGCGCTGTGGAAGGGGGCTGCCTTCGTGGGCTCGCATGCGGGCGGCATCCCCATGCAGTTGGATGGTGGGCGGGCGGGGGTCATCGCCGGGGACACCCAGGACTTCGCTCTGCGCATCGGCCAGCTGCTGGACGACCCCCAGGCCCGCAAGCACCTCGGCGCCGCGGGCCGTGGCGTGGTGCGCGAGCGCTACCTCACCACCCGCCTCATGGCCGACCACATGCGTCTGTGGAACAGGGTGCAGGGGAACACGGTGCCACACGGGGCCAGTGCCCCCTCCCGCGATGGCTGAGCCTCTCTACCTGGGCATCGACATCGGAGGCACGAAGGTGCTGGCCGTGGCCGGCACCTCCGACGGACAGCGCCTCGGGGTGGGTACCATCCCCACCCCGTCCCAGGGCAGCGCCGACGAGGTGGCCGAAGCCCTGGCCAGCGCGGCCCGTGCGGCGGCGCAGACCGCGGGCGCGACGCTTGCCCAGGTGGCGGGGGTGGGCATCGCATCGGCGGGCGCGGTGGACATGAGCTCCGGCGTGGTGGTGCACTCCCCCCACGTGGCCAGCATGCGGCGCACGCCCCTGGTGGCCATGCTGGCCCGGCGGCTAGGCGGTGCGCGCGTGGTCATGGGCAACGACGCGACGCTGGCCGCCCTGGGTGAACAGCGCTTCGGGGCCGGGCGCGGGGTGGATGAGCTGCTGTTCATCACCATCAGCACCGGCATCGGCGGTGGCATCGTCACCCGCGGCCAGTTGCTGCTGGGGGCGGGCGGGTACGCCGGTGAGATCGGCCACATGAGCATCGATGCACACGGCCCCTACGGGAAGAGCACCATGCCGGGCGCGTGGGAGTCGCTGTGCTCCGGGTCGGCGCTGGCCCGCATCGCGGGCGAGCGTCTGGCTGCGGGGGAAGCCTCCACGCTAGCGCAGGTCCAGCGTGAGCAGGGCGTGGTGGACGCACGGGCGGTTTTCGCCGCGCTGCACGCGGGCGACGGGCTGGCACGGCGCATCGTGGATGATGCGACGCACTACCTGGGCATCGGCCTTGCGGGGCTGGTGAACCTGCTGAACCCGCAGCGCATCATCATCGGCGGGGGCCTCTCCAACGAATGGGACGACTACATCGCCCCCGCCATCGCGCTGATGCGCCGGCATACCTTCGGCGATGTGGGTGCCGAGACCGAGGTGGTCCCGCCCGCCCTGGGCGCCGGTGCTGGGGCCTGGGGGGCCATCGCGCTGGCCGCTCAGGGCTGAGGCCCCCGCGTACGTCTGCTATACTGCCAGGCGGCCCGCGCCGAGGGTGCGGGCTTGATTTTGTGTGCGCCGTGGGGCTCCTGGCCCAGCGGCTGAGGAGTGCGGAGTGCCTGCCTACGGCATCATCGGCGCCCAGTGGGGCGACGAGGGGAAGGGGAAGGTCGTCGACTTCCTGGCGGAGCGAGCGGACATGGTGGTCCGCTTCTCCGGCGGCAACAACGCAGGCCATACCGTTATCAATGAGAAGGGCGAGTTCGCCCTGCACCTGGTGCCCTCGGGCATCTTCCACCGCGAGGTGGAGGCGGTGATCGGCCCCGGCGTGGTGGTGAACCCCGCCACCCTACTGGAGGAGCTGGCGGGGCTGCACTCGCGGGGGGTTGAGACCGCCAACCTGCTCATCTCCGACCACGCCCACGTGGTGCTCCCCTACCACATCCGGCTCGACCAGCTGGAGGAGGCCGCCAAGGGTGCCAAGGCGATCGGCACCACGGGACGGGGGATCGGCCCGGCCTACGTGGACAAGACCTCGCGCGTGGGCATCCGGGTGGGCGACCTGCTGGACGCCGAGTACCTGGCCTCGCGCCTGGAGCCGGTGGTGGCGGCGAAGAACGCGCTGCTAACCAAGGTGTACGGCGCGGACCCCATCGACTTCGACGCGCTCCTGGCCGAGTGCCTCTCCTACGGGCAGCAGCTCGCCCCGCACATCGTCCCGGTGGAGCGGCGCATCGCCGCAGCGCTGAAGGACAACAAGCGCGTGGTGCTGGAGGGCGCACAGGGCGCAATGCTGGATCTGGATCACGGCACCTACCCGTACGTGACCTCATCTTCGGTGAGCATCGGCGGGGCCTGCACGGGCCTGGGTATCCCGCCCCGGGAGATCGCCGGGATCATCGGCGTGTTCAAGGCCTACTCTACCCGCGTGGGTGCGGGCCCCATGACCACCGAGCTCCACGATGAGGTGGCGCAAGAGATACGCGAGCGCGCCTGGGAGTACGGCACCACCACGGGCCGCCCCCGGCGCGTGGGTTGGTTCGACGGCGTCGCCGCGCGCTACTCCGCGGCCATCAACGGCTTCACCTCCTGCGTGCTCACCCGCCTGGACGTGCTGGACGGGTTGCCCTCGGTGAAGGTGTGCGTGGCGTACGAGGTGGACGGCGTGCGGACGGAGGACTACCCTTCCCGCCCGCCGGAACTGGCGCGCGCGGTGCCGGTGTTCGAGGAGATCAAGGGCTGGAGCACCCCCACCGCGGGGGCGACCCGCCTGGAGCAGCTACCCGCAGAGGCGCGGGCGTACGTCGCGCGCATCGAGTCCATGGTGGATTGTCCAATCGACCTGATCTCCACCGGCCCCAAGCGGCACGAGAGCATCATGATCCAGCCCATCGTCCCCGGCTAGTCAACAACAGTCCCATCCTGCAGGGAGGCACCATGAAGATCGGCTTCTACGACGACTGGACGCTCGGTGTGGTCAAGGGCGAGAACATCGTGGACGTGTCCGAGGCGCTCGGCGGTGTCCACGTGCACCATCCCCAGGACCTGATGAACCTGGTGATCGAGCATTTCGACAAGCTGCGCACCCCCTTCGAGAAGCTGGTGGAGGTCTCCCAGGGCGTGCCGCTCGCATCCGTGCAGATCCGCCCGCCCCTGCCGGAGCCCGGCAAGATCCTATGCATGGCCGTCAACTACCTGGAGAACGGCACCCGGCCCATGCCGGACATCGAGGCGTTCATCAAGTCGTCCGACACCGTCATCGGCGACGGCGATACGGTGATTCTTGACCCGGACTGCCACGCCACCATCTTCCACCACGAGGCTGAGATGGCCGTGGTCATCGGCAAGGAGGCCAACAAGGTCTCCCAGGCCGAGGCTATGGACCACATTTTTGGCTACACCGGCTTCATCGACGTCTCGGCCCGCGGCTTCGAGCCCGGCGGGCGCACCAGCTTCTTCCAGGTCAAGTCGTGGCGCACCTTCGGCCCCATGGGCCCGTTCATCGTCACCAAGGACGAGGTGCCCGACCCCCAGAACGTGGACGTGCGAATCACCAACTCCGGCGAGGCGCGCCAGTCCTACAACACCTCCGACATGGGCCACAAGGTGCTCGAATGCGTGGAGTTCGTCTCGCGCATCACCCCCCTGCGCCCCGGCGACCTGATCTCCACCGGCACCAACCACCAGGGCCTGGGCTCGCTCCAGGACGGCGACGAGCTGGAGATGACCCTCTCGGTCATCGGCCACCCCCTGCGTGTGAAGGTGAGCGACCCGGCCAAGCGCACCTGGAAGCGCGGGGTGGACACGGAGATGGCCGCCCGCATGCGCGGGGCCGACCAGCCGTCCAAGTAGCCCGCCAACCCCAACCGTCCGCAGCGGCCTGCCCCTGGACGGGGCGGCCCCGGCGATAAAACGGGCACCACAAACGTACGGACCTAAACCCCTGCGCAACAACCACCAACAGAAAGTAGCCGTCCCCG
>JAYNIL010000044.1:0-8118 GCA_038109085.1 Chloroflexota bacterium | reverse complement strand
CCCCCCCCCCCCGGCCCCCGCGGCGGCCCGGTCACCGGGCAGGCCGCTGCTATACTCCGAGCACATCACACTTCCGGACGTAACCCCGTGCGCAGCAAGCAGCAACTGAAGGTCGCCGTCCACGGTGCCGCTGGCCGCGTAGGATGCGAGGTGCTGCGCGCCGTCGCCGCCGCTGACGACATGACGCTGGTGGCGGCGATAGACCGGCTGGAGCCCGCCCAGGTGAAGGACCTGCCGGGCGAGGCGCCCTACTACACGGACGCGCGCGCTGCCTTCGAGCACGCCCGCCCCGACGTGGTGGTGGACTTCTCCCTGGCCGCGGCCTCGGTGCCCATGTGCGCGCTGGCCATCGGCGCGGGGGCAAGCCCCGTCATCGGCACCACGGGCATCAGCGCGGAGCAGGTGGCGTACCTCGACGGGCTGTGCCGCGAGCATCGGGTGGGCGGGCTGCTGGCGCCCAACTTCACCATCGGCGCGGTGCTACTGGCCAAGCTGGCGGCGCTAGCCGCACCGTACTTCGAGTACGTGGAGATAGCGGAGGAGCACCACCAGCACAAGGTGGACTCCCCCTCCGGCACGGCATTGGGCATCGCCGAGGCGATCCACCAGGCCCACCCGGAGCGCTTCGCCCACAACGACCCGGAACGCGAGCCCCTCGACGGCGCTCGTGGCGCTGATTTCCACGGTATCGCCATCCACGCCACCCGGATGCCGGGGCGCCTCGCCCACCACCTGGTGACCTTCGGCGACGCGGGCCAGACCCTCTCTCTGCGGCACGACACCATCGACCGCGAGTGCTACATGCCCGGCGTGCTGCTGGCAGCGCGCAAGGTGCGCACCCTCAAGGGGCTGGCCGTTGGCCTCGATAAGGTGATGGACCTCTAGCCCCTGCCCGACCGCCCCTGTCCCAACCGCAACCCATGAGCCCATCCAGGAGTAGGAACGTGGATCCTCGCGTGGTCATCGTCGGCGCCACTGGCGCAGTCGGCAAGGTAGCCCTCCAGGTGCTGGAGGAGCGCAACTTCCCCATGAGCAGCCTGCGCCTGTGCGCCTCGGAGCGCTCGGTGGGTAAGACGCTGGACTTTCGGGGCAAGCCCATCACCCTGGAGCTGGTCACAGAGGCGCTGCTGCGCGAGAGCGACATCGCGTTCATCTCGGCCAACGATAACGTCAGCCGCGATATCGGCCGGCTGGCGGCGGACTGCGGGTGTGTGGTCATCGACGATTCCGCCGTCTGGCGCATGGACGCCGACGTGCCGCTGGTGATACCGGAGGTGAACGGGGATGACGTGGACGGCCACAAGGGCATCTTGTCTATCCCCAACTGCTCCACCACCACCATGGTGATGGCGCTCTGGCCCCTGCACCGCGCCAACCCCATCCGTCGCATCGTGGTGGACACCTACCAGTCGGTGAGCGGCACCGGCGCGGCGGCCATGGCGGAGCTGGACCGCCAAAACGCCGACCTGCTGGCCGGGCGGCCCACCGAGGCTGCGGCCTATCCGTACCAGATAGCTTACAACCTGCTCCCGCACATCGGCTCCTTTCGGGATAACGGCTACACCTCGGAGGAGGTGAAGATGATGCAGGAGACGCGCAAGATTATGCACGCCTCGGACATCGCCATCTCCGCCACCTGCGTGCGGGTGCCGGTGCAGCTGTGCCACTCGGAATCGGTACACGTGGAGTTCACCGACCCCATGTCCCCCGGCGAGGCGCGTGAGCTGCTGGCGGGCTTCCCCGGCGTGGTGGTGGCCGACGACCCTGCTGCCAAGCGCTACCCCATGCCGCTGGAGGGGCAGGGTAAGGACGAGACGTTCGTCGGGCGCATCCGCTCCGATGCCTCCAACCCCAAGGGCCTGGCGCTCTGGGTTGTCTCGGACAACCTGCGCAAGGGTGCAGCCACCAACGCGGTGCAGATCGCCGAAGAAGTGGTGCGCCGCAAGGCGTGGCTGCGCTAACCTAGCCCCAGAACGAACGCGGGAGGCGAGATGGCGGAGCTGGGCAGGCTGCTGACGGCCATGGTGACGCCCTTCGACCGGGACCTGGCGGTGGACTACGCCCAGGCGGGTGCGCTCGCCAAGGCGCTGGTGGCCTCCGGCTCCGACGGGCTGGTGGTCACGGGCACCACGGGGGAGAATCCGGCGTTGGAGCCGGAGGAGAACCACCGGCTCTGGGCCACGGTGAAAGAGGCGGTGGGCGATGGCGCCGCCGTCATCGCCGGGTCCGGCACCAACGGCACCGGTGAGACGATCCGCCTGTCCCGCTCCGCCGAGAAGGCCGGGGCCGACGCCCTGCTGCTGGTGGTGCCCTACTACAACAAGCCCTCGCAGGAGGGGCTCTACCGCCACTTCAAGGCCGTGGCCGAGTCCACCTCCCTCCCGTGCATCCTCTACAACGTGCCGGGGCGCACCATCGTGAGCATGAGCGCCGAGACCACCCTGCGCCTGGCGCACGAGGTGCCCAACATCGTGGGCATCAAGGAGGCCTCCGGCGACTTCACCCAGATGGCGCGCATCGTGGCAGGGGCCCCCAAGGGTTTCAATGTCTGGTCGGGCAACGACACGGACACCTTCGGACTGCTGTGCCTGGGCGGCTACGGGGTGGTGAGCGTGACCTCGCACCTCATCGGCAAGCAGATCCAGCGGCTCATCTCCCTCGTGCGGGAGGGTGACCTGGATGCCGCGGCGGCCGAGCACACCCGCCAGTTGCCCCTCTCCCAGGGCCTGTTCGTGGTGTCCAACCCCATCCCGGTCAAGTACGCGCTGAACAAGGTGGGCTTCCGGGTGGGCGGGCTGCGCCTGCCCCTAGTGGAGGCCGACGCCAAGACCGCCGCGTTCCTGGATGACCTGCTGGCGGGTTGCACCATCGACCTGCCCGTAGGCCAGCGCGCCTAGCCCACCGCCAGCAGGAAGACCAGCCCGAACGCCACCAGCCCGTAGGCGATGACCGCACCGGTGAGGCACTCCGACCCGCCTGCCGTGCGCAGGCGCGTGCGCGTCGCGGCCAGGGTGGTCGCTGCGGCGAGTGCACCCAGCACGCCCAGCGCGAAACCGGCGATGGCCCCGTTACCCGCCGCGGTGAACCGGTCGATCGCCGCATCGCCCGGGAGCCAGAGGGAGACGGCCGCACCCGCACCGATGGCCACGGGCACGGCGAGGAAGAACCAGAGCACCAGACGCTTGAGGAATGCACCCATGGGTCGAACCGAGGGCCCCGGCTGAGCCGGGGCCCTCTTCATGCTCCTGTACTAGCGGCGGAAGTCCCGGCGCGGGCCACGGTCGCCACCACCACGGCGGTCGCCGTCGCGGCGCGGGCCACGGTCACCATCGCGGCGCGGGCCACGGTCACCGTCGCCACCGCGGGAGGAGCCCACCTCCTCGGGGGAGAGGTCCTCCAGGATGGCGCGGCGCGAGAGGTTGATGCGGCCCATGCGGTCGATCTCGACCACCATGACCTCAATCTCATCACCCACGTTTACCACGTCCTGCACTGTGCCCACCCGCTCGGTGGCCAGTTCCGAGATGTGGACGAGCCCCTCCTTGCCGGGGAGGATCTCCACGAAGGCGCCGAAGTTCATCAGGCGCGAGACCTTGCCGGTGTAGCGCTCGCCCACCATCACGTCCTTGGTGAGCCCCTGGATCATGCGGATCGCCTCGTCGGCGGCGGTGCCAGAGGTGGCGCCCACGGTCACCGAGCCGTCGTTGTCCACGTCGATGGACGCGCCGGTGGCTTCGATGATGCCGCGGATCGTCTTACCGCCCGGGCCGATCAGCGCGCCGATCTTGTCCACGGGGATGGAGATACGGGTCATGCGCGGGGCATTGGGGTTCAGCTCCGTGCGCGGGGTAGCGATGGTCTCGAGCATGTGCTTGAGGATGACCGCGCGCCCCTCCTTGGCCTGGGCCAGGGCGGTGCGGAACACCTCCATGGAGATGCCGGTGGCCTTGATGTCCATCTGCAGCGCCGTGATGCCCGCCTCGGTGCCGGCCACCTTGAAGTCCATGTCGCCGAAGAAGTCCTCGACGCCCTGGATGTCGGTGAGCACCTGGAAGGTGCCCTTGTCGTCGGTGACCAGGCCCATGGCCACACCGGAGACGGGGGCCTTGATGGGCACGCCCGCGTCCATCAGCGACATTGTAGAGCCGCACACCGAGCCCATGGAGGTGGAGCCGTTGGAGCCCAGCGCCTCGGAGACCAGGCGGAAGGCGTAGGGGAACTCTGTCTCGTCGGGGATCACCGGCAGCAGCGCGCGCTCGGCGAGGGCCCCGTGCCCGATCTCGCGGCGGCCCGTGCCGATGCGGCGGGCCTCACCCGTGGAGTAGGGCGGGAAGTTGTAATGGTGGATGTAGCGCTTGGAGTCGATGGGCGAGAGGCCGTCCAGCTTCTGCTCCATGGTGAGGGAGCCGAGGGTGGCGACGGTGAGGATCTGTGTCTCACCGCGCTGGAACAGCGCCGACCCGTGTACCCGGGGCAGCACGCCCACGGCGGAAGAGAGCTCGCGCACGTCGGTCAGCTTGCGCCCATCGGGCCGCTTGCCCTCATAGAGAATCTTGGAGCGTGTGGTCTTCTTTAGCGTCTCGTAGAACGCCTTGCCGATGTCCGAAGGCTCGAACTCGCCCGTCAGCGCGGCAACGACGCCCTCCTCGATGGACTTGACGGCGGCGGAGCGCTCGCCCCGGCCCTCGCCCTTGTCGATCAGCTCACCGATCTTGGGGACGGCCAGCTCGTCCACACGGGCCTGGAGCGCGGCGTCAACGGCAACGGCGGTGCGCACGCTGGTCTTCTCGCGGCCCACCTTGGCCACCAGTTGCTCCTGCAGCTCAACCAGCCTGACGTTGTTCTCCTGGCCCAGGCGCAGCGCCTCCAGCATAACGTCCTCGGAGACCTCCTTGGCCCCCGCCTCGATCATGATGATGGCATCGCGCGAACCGGCGATGGTCAGATCCAGCTTGGACTCGGCCAGCTGCTCGTAGGTGGGGTTCACCACCAGCTCCCCGTCCACATAGCCCATGCGGGTGGCGGCCACGGGGCCATTGAAGGGGATGTCGGAGATGGACAGAGCCGCAGAGGCGCCCGTGATGGCCATGATGTCCGGCTGGGTGACGTGGTCCACCGACAGGATCGTGGCGATGATCTGCACCTCGTTGCGCATCCCCTTGGGGAAACGCGGGCGCAGGGGTCGGTCCGCCAGGCGCGCGGCCAGCGTCGCCTCGGTTGTGGGACGCCCCTCCCGGCGGAAGAAGCTGCCGGGGATGCGGCCCACGGCGTATAGGCGCTCCTCGTAGTCCACGGTTAGGGGGAAGAAGTCCATCCCCTCGCGCACGCCGCCCATGACGGCGGTGACCAGGACGACCGTCTCGCCGTAGCGCACGACGACCGACCCGTTGGCCTGCTGGGCGAAAAGCCCCGTCTCGATGGACAGGGTCTTACCGGCGACCTCCATCTGCACAGTGGTCACTGACATGGCTGATTGCTCCTCTTGCACGTCCATGCAGGGAGCAGGGGCTCTGGGGGATGTGTGGGCCGGATAGCAGAAGTAGCACCCGTGGGTGCTACTTCCTGGTTGCTATCTGCGCAGACCCAGCCTGCTTATCACCGACCGGTAGCGCGCCACGTCCTCGTTGGCGAGGTAGCGCAGCAGCCGCCGCCGCTGGCCCACCATCTTCAAGAGACCCCTGCGCGTGGCATGGTCCTTGTGGTGTGTGCGGAGGTGGTCGGTCAGCCCGCGTATGCGCTCGGAAAGGAGTGCCACCTGCACCTCGGCGGACCCCGTGTCCCCGGGCTTGGTCTGGTACTCCGTGATGATCTCTTGCTTCTTCACGCTGTTGAGCATCGTTATCGCGAACCGCTCCGTTTTCTTCCGCTCTTCACTTGTTTCGCAAATTAGTATACATGGCGCCGTTGCCACGGGGAAGGGCCTCAACGCAGGTGGAGGCCAGACGCGCGCCTGGCCTCCACCCCTTCCGTCAGCCGCACCGACCTAGATGGCCGCGTTGCCGTGCTCGCCCGTGCGCACTCGTATGGCGTCCAGCACCTGGGTCACAAAGATCTTCCCGTCCCCGATCTCACCGTCGCCCGGTGAACGCGCCGCATCCACGATGGCGGCGATGACCTTGTCCTTCATGGCATCGTCCACCACCGTGCGGATGAGCGTCTTGGGGATGGAGGAACGATGGGCCATCTGCCCACCGCGCCCCACGAACACCTCAACGCCGCCTTGGCGTCCCTGCCCCGTGACGTTGTGGTAGTAGAAGCCCTGGCACCCGGCCGCCTCCATCGCCTCGGCGACCTGGTTCACGCGCTCCGGCCGCACGATTGCCTCTATGCTGATCATGGTATTTGCCTCCCCGCCCACGGCACCTCCGGGGGCGGCTGCTGATTCTCATGTCCGTCTGGGCCGGTTCGCCTAGTCTGCGCCGTCGTGCACCACCGCGCGCTCACCGTGCGCCGCGATGTCCAGGCCCGCGTCCTCCTCACGCTCGCTAACGCGCAGGCCCAGGCCAGGTATCACGTCCAGCACCTTGAGGATGATGAGGCTGACCACCAGCGAGTAGACCAGTGTGGCGATGACGCCGATGGCCTGAGTGCCCAGCTGACCGAAGTTGCCCTCCAGCAGGCCGCCCTTGTCGGCGCCCACGTAGGCGCCCACGGTGAAGATGCCCGTGGCCAGAGCGCCCCAGATACCGCCCACGCCGTGGACGGCGAACACATCCAGCGAGTCGTCCAGCTTCAGACGAGGGCGCAGCAGCACCGCGCCGTAGCACAGCAGGCCAGCGCCGAACCCGATGCCCAGGGCGCCCATGACGCCCACCGCTCCGGCGGCCGGAGTGATAGCCACTAGACCCGCTACCGCACCGGTCGCCACCCCCGCAGCGCTCATGCGCTTGTGCTGGAACTGGGAGAGGAGGCCCCAGGTGAGCGCCGCCATCGCTGCGGCGGTGTTGGTCACCAGGAAGGCGTTCACAGCAACCGCGTTGGCAGCCAGGCCCGAGCCGGCGTTGAAGCCGAACCACCCGAACCACAGGATGCCCGCGCCCATGACCACGTAGGGCACGTTGCCGGGCTCCAGGCCCGGGTTGCGCCGCTTGCCGATGAGCGTGGCGGCAGCCACGGCAGCGATGGCGGCATTGATGTGCACCACGGTGCCACCTGCGAAGTCCAGCGCGCCCAGCTCGTACAGCCAGCCGTTGCCGGCCCACACCCAGTGGGCCACCGGCGCGTACACCAGGGTGACCCACGCCACCAGGAACACAAGGTAGGTGGTGAACTTGAACCGCTCCACCACCGCACCGGTGATCAGCGCGGGAGTGATGATGGCAAACATCATCTGAAAGATGGCGAAGAGCATCTCATCGCCGGGCTCCATGCCCTTGAGGCCTAGGAGCGAGAGGTCCCCCAGGAAGGCGCTCCCCTCGCCGAAGGCCAGGGAGTAACCCCACAGGACCCACACCACCGATACCACGGCCATGCTCATGAAGCTGAGCATGATGGTGCTGATGACGTTGCGTCCGCGCACCAAACCGCCATAGAAGAACGCCAGGCCCGGTGTCATCAGCAGCACCAAGGCACTGGAAACCAACAGCCACGCCGTGTCTGCGGCACTCATGGCAATCCTCCCGAACGAGATGACCACAATGTTGAAAGGTAGGTTTTGCGGGGGTGTTACCCACACGTTACAAACGTGTTACAGACCGCGAGAGCGCGAGAGGGTCCGGCGTCGCCGCCGGGCCCTCGTGTAAGTCTATGGGCGGGAACCCCAGATGGCCTCCTTCCCCCGCTCGCCGGTGCGCACGCGCACCGCATCCAGCACCGGGGTGAAGAAGATATTGCAGTCACCGAACTCACCGTCGCCCGGCTAGCGCGCCGCCTCCACGATGGAGGCGATGACCGCGTCCTTAATGGACTCGTCCACTACGGTGCGAATGAGCGTCTTGGGTATGGAGGAGCGGTCGGCCATTTGGCCGCCACGCCCACGTGGCCGCAGCCTGGCGCAAGAGCGTGCGCGCCGGTAGACTGCGTGCATCCCGCCGCCGGGGTCCCCTGTGCTCGAAGTCTTTTTGCGTGTCATCCTGCCCACCTTCATGGTGGCTGGCGCTGGCGCAGGCCTGCAGCGCT
>JAYNIL010000043.1:0-14499 GCA_038109085.1 Chloroflexota bacterium | reverse complement strand
ATCGCCGCCCAGTCCATCGGTGAGCCGGGCACCCAGCTGACGATGCGGACCTTCCACACCGGTGGTATCGCGGCGAAGGACATCACCTCCGGTCTGCCCCGTGTGGAGGAGCTGTTCGAGGCGCGCTCGCCCAAGGGCAAGGCACGCCTGGCGGAAATCGACGGCGAGGTGCTGGTGTTCGAGGGCGGCTCCCTGGTGGGCGAGTACGAGGCCCCCGACGACTCCCCGCAGGTGGTGGTGCCCCCGGCTTCGGTGGCACCCGTGGTGCGGGTGGTGAACCGCGTGCCCTTCACGGACGCCTACGAGGTGCCCGAGGGCTTCAAGATGAGTGTGAAGAACGGCCAGCACATCGCGGCCGGCCAGCCCATCGCCGAGGCCCCCAAGCCAAAGAAGGGCGAGGAGGCCCCCGCCCTGACGGCGGTGCTGGCCCGCGTGACGGGCACGGCGCGCGTGGACGGCGGTGTGGTGGAGATTGACACGGCCGAGGTGGAGGTGCGCGACCACGTGGTGGACGCCACCGACCAGCGCCTCGTTCGCACGGGTGATGAGGTCTACGCCGGTCAGAAGCTGACCAACGGCGTGAAGGACCCCCACGACATCCTGCGCATCGAGGGCATGGAGTCCACGCAGCGCTACCTGGTGGAGCAGGTGCAGACGGTGTACCGCAACCAGGGCGTGACGATCAACGACAAGCACATCGAGACCATCATCCGCCAGATACTGCGGTGGGTGCGGGTGGAGTCGGTGGGCGACACGGGCCTGCTTCCCAACCAGCTCATCGACCGGCTCCAGTTCCAGGAGGCCAACGCCAAGGTGATGGCCGAGGGCGGCGAGCCCGCCACCTCCAAGCCGGAGATCCTGGGCGTAACGCGTGCCTCATTGAACACGGACAGCTTCCTGGCGAAGGCCTCCTTCCAGGAGACGACGCGGGTGCTGACCGAGGCGGCGCTCATGGGGGATGTGGACTACCTGCGCGGGCTGAAGGAGAACGTGATCATCGGGCGCCTGATCCCGGCGCGCCTGGACATCTCCGAGGAGGGCCGGGCCGTCCTGGGCCTGCCCCCGCAGCCGGCCACCGAAGAGCCGGAGGACGCCCTGGACGAGGAGGAGCTGCTCAGCCTCATGGCGGAGCTGCCCACCGGCCCGGAGGGCGATGAGGCCGCGCCTGCCGCGGGCTCCGACGATGACGACGACGATGACGATGACCTGCTGCTGGACGACGGCGACGATGACTTCGAGGACGATCTTGCCGACGAGCCGGAGACAGGCGAGGCGGGCGAGTCCGAAGAGGAGTAACCGCCAGAACGGTGCGATGAACAGAAGGGGCCGCCTGGTTGAGGCGGCCCCGTCTGTTCATACCGGCGATTCAGCGCTAGCCGCGCGGGGCGAGCTGCACCATGGCGAAGCCCACGACGAACCGTTCCAGCAGCGCCTGCGCTTCGGTGCTCCTACCCTCGGCGACGAGGCGCCACACGTGGGGGGTGGCGGCCAGGGCCTGCAGCGCCTCGCCCAGCATGGGGGCCTCAGGGAGCCCGCTGATGCGGTAGGCCTGCGCCAGGTGCGCCCAGCGCGCTCCGTCCACCCATGCGGGCAGGGGCTGGCGTGCAGGCAGCATGGGAATGCGGGTGCGCCGGGACGCCCGCCGCGCTCCACCGGGTGCATCAGCGCGGCGCACAGGGCACCGAGGCGCTCGGCCGCAGCCTCTCGCAGGGCCTCCTGGGGAGCGGGCGCCTGCGCGGCCCAACGCTCCAGGAGCTGCTCCAGCAGACCGTTGCACGAGGTGGTGTTCAGGTACAGGCTGCCCTTGGCCACACCCACGCACCGGGCCACCTGGTCCATGGTCAGGTCCCGGCAGTCCTCTTTCTGGAGCAGCTCGGCAACGGCGTTGAGGATGGCCATCTCCCGCCACTTGTGCACCTGCTCCTTGAACCGCACGCGCACCTCTCCCTCGGGCGCGTGCTCCTATGAGCGCGCCATGTGTCCTCCCGCGCTGGCGTCCCCGGCGGCAGTTGCTGGGCGCAGGATTGATTGGGCCGGTCAGTGATTCAACTGGGCAGTCACGGGGCGATGAAGGGGATCAAGCCCAGGGCAGGTGCGTCTCTAACCCCAGGGCGGCGAACACCACGGCCAGGTGGAGCAAGGAGTACTTGTAGGCTCCGAGGGTCTGTCGGTAGCTGGCTCCTCCCCGCAGCAGCGGGCGGGTGCGGCGCAGCCACAGCAGGCCCATGAGGGTGGAGACGGCGCCGAAGAAGACGCCTCCATACCCCGCTGCGAGGGGGAGCCAGGAGAGGGCGATGAGCAGGCCGATGTAGAGCGCCACCTGCACTGCCGTGGCGCGCTCCGAGGCGACCGAGCCCAGCATGGGCACACCAGCCGCGCTGTAGTCGTCCCGCAGCAGGAGGGACAGGGTCCAGAAGTGGGGAGGCGTCCAGAAGAAGACGAAGGTGAACATGTACAGCCCCACGGCGTCCAAGCCGCCAGTGACGGCGGCGGCACCGATGAGCGGGGGGAAGGCTCCCGCCGCCCCACCGATGACGATGTTATTCCAGGAGCGGCGCTTGAGCAGCAGGGTGTACACGAACACGTAGGTGGCTGCCGCCGCCAGAGTGAGGAGCCCAGCCCACCAGTTGGTGAGCAGGCCCAGCAGCACCACGGCACCCGCCACCCACGCCATGCCGACGCCCACAGCCAGGGCCGGACGCACGCGGTGGAGCGGCACGGGACGATTGCGGGTGCGGCGCATCACAGCGTCGATGTCGGCGTCGAACCCCTGATTGATGGCGTTGGACCCCCCGGCGGCAAGGCCACCACACCCGGCGACGGCCAGCATCACCCATGGGTCGGGGCTGCCCTCTGACGCCTTCCAAACCCCGCACACGCCGGTGACCACCAGCAGCGAGATGACCCGCGGCTTGGCCAGGGTGATGAGCTGGCGCGCCAGGACCGAGACGCCCATCAGGCTGCCCGGCCCCGCAGCCAGAGCGCCCACAGAAGGGAGAGGCACGCCCAGGCCAGGCCCGCCAGGCCCAGGTGCAGAACGCGAACCGGCTCGGGGAAGACCCAAACCACCCCCGCGATACCCACGGCCCCCTGCGCCACCAGCAAGCCAAGCGCGCCATGCACCGCGACCTTGACTAGCGCGCTCGCACCCAGCCGGCGCAGGCGCACCCCTACCGCAAGCAGGAGCAAGAACAGCACGGCGGCGCCGAGCCGGTGCGCATAGTGCAGGACGCCGGGGCCCAGGTCCGTACGCCCATCGCACAGAGGCAGGCCCGGACAGTTGGCCCAGACGTTGGTGGCCACCAGCGAACTGCCCAGCAGCAGCACCAGCGCGCCGCCGCCCACCAGCCCCAGAACGGTGCCCCGGCTCAGCGCAACCGGGATCGCGGGCACCAGCGCGCTGACGGCGGCGAGGACCATCAGGGAGAGTGAGGCCATGGCGATGGCCAAATGCACCAGCACCGCCAGGTTATTCAGCTCCGTGAGGACGACGACCCCGCCCAGCACCGCCTGGCCCAGTAGCAGCGCCAGCACGCCGGCCAGCAGCCGGAAGAGCCCGCCGTCATCGGAGCGGGCTCGGTACGCGGTCCAAGCGGCCAGGGCCGTGGCGATGATGACCAGCCCCGCGAAGAGGCGGTGGCCCCATTCGATCCAGACCGGCTTGGATAGGTGCGGGGCGACGGTACCGTAGCACAGCGGCCAGTCGGGGCAGCCCAGGCCGGAGCCGGAGGCTCGCACCCATGCACCGTAGGCGATGAGCCCCACTGTCAGCACCGCAGCAACGGCGGCCAGCTTGCCCGCGCGGCGCACCAGTCCCGGCTGTGTCCCCTTCATGCTCCCGAACCTCCCAACGTTTGGTAGGACAGCACCACCAGCCATCCCAGCAGCGCGGTAGGCAGCAGGGTCCAGGCGACCTCCATGGGCCGCGAGCCGAGCCACCCGCGCGCCGGGTCGACCGCCACGCTCATGCGCAGCGCCACCACGATGACCGCCGTCTCGGCGACGATCACCAGCGCTACCACTACCCAGAAGAAGAGGATCGACACGGTTCCCACGGGGCCAGGGCCCGGAGTGCTGCGGGCGTACGCTCGCGACGCCCGACACCATGGTACCCGACCCCGCGGGCGCATGCCACGCCCGCGGGTGACAGGCGCACCAGCGAGGGCTAGCATCATCCCCATGCGTTTTATTCTCTCGCTGCTGCTAGTGCTAGCCTTGGCGTCCTGCGGACCATCGGAGGAGGAGATATCCCGCATCGCCGACGAGCGCGTAGCCGCCGCACTGACCGCGCTCCCCACACCGCGGCCCACCCCCACACCTGTGCCGACGGCGACTGCGCTCCCCACGCCCACCCCGCAGCCCACCGCGACGCCCTTCCCCACGCCCACATTGGTGCCAACGGCAACACCACAGCCCACGCCCAGCCCGCAGCCCACTGCGACCCCGCAGCGTGTGGTGGACTGGGGGCTGGTGTACGCAGCAGCGAGGCATTCAGTTTTCCGTCTCGAAACCCCTTCGGCCACCGGTACCGGCTGGCTCCTTGAGAGCGGCCTCATCGTAACCTGCCAGCACGTTGTGGAGGGGTTCGCCAATGTGACGGTACTGGGTGAGTCGGCGGGGGTGAACTCGTTCGTGGCAACCGTGCTGGCGGTGGACTCTATCCGCGACTTGGCGCTGCTCTCCTTCTCGCCTTCTCTGGCGAGGCTGAACCCCGCCGCGGTGCCTCTGGAAATGGGAACAATCTCCACCGACGATATAACCGCGCCACTTCTGGCACTGGGATACTCGGGCTCCCGTGTTGAGACCGAGGGCTCGGTGGGCCCACCTGGGGCGAATACAGGGGTATTGTCCTACTTCACGCCGCTCAGCTCCTCCAACGACCCCCGCAACCTGGTAATGGACGCACCCATCGACCCCGGCGATTCCGGCGGACCGGTGCTAAACGAGCACGGGCGGGTAGTGGGAGTCAATCGGGCGGTGCAGATTAGCACCGAATCGGGCGCCCGCGTGGTGGGCACCTTCTTCGCAGTGCACGTGGACGAGCTCCGCGCAGCGTTACCCTCCCTGCGGTCGGGCATCTCCCGCTGACTGGGCTTGCACTGGGTGGCGGGTGTGGCAGAATCCTGGCAAAGCCCCACCTGCAGGAGCAGAGCGATTTGAGCGTACGCGAACAAATCGTCAACGTCGTCACCCCGGACGGGCCGATGGCCCTAGTGATCTACCAGCACGACGACGAGGCCAGTCGACCGGCTGTCATCGTTGCGCATGACGCTCTGGGACTGGACGATAATGTGCGCGACATCACCCGGCGCTACGCCGAGGCGGGCTTTACCGCCGCCGCGCCCGACTTCTACCACCGTGCCGGACGCCTCCTGCACCACGTGCATGGGGCACCGCGCAACCTGACCATGACCATGCGCGACGGGATGACCAACAGGACGCTGGTCACAGACGCGCAGGCCGCACTAGACCACATGAAAGCCCTGCCCGGTGCCACGGGTCGCGTGGGCATCACGGGCTTCTGCCTGGGTGGCCGTGTCTCGTTCCTGGCGGCGACCTCGGTGCGGGGGCTCACGGCCTCGGCCCCCATGTACGCCACCCGCACGCGCGAGGAGGACCCCCAGGAGGCGGGCGGCCCGCCGCCCATCGCCAAGGCCGGGGACATCACCTGTGCCCTGCGGATGTACTTCCCGGCGCTGGACTACCACACCTCGCTGGCCGAGGCCACGGCCATCATGCAGATGCTCCAGGAGGCCAAGGCCCCCTGGGAGGCGGAGGTGTTCTCCGACGCCGACCACGGCTTCTTCCAGGAGGCATCGCCCGCCTACCACCCTACTCGCTCCAAGCAGGCCTGGGCATCGGCCCTGGCCTTCTTCAACAACCACCTGAAGTCATCCTAGCCCGCGTACAGGAGTTTCCCCATGGCAGTGCAGGAGCAGCTGATCGACGTCGCCACCACAGGTGGTGGCCCCATGGCCGTCTCGGTGCACCACCCCGAGGGGGAGGGCAAGCACCCGGCGGTCATCGTCATCATGGAGGCCTTCGGGCTCAACCCCAACATCCGCGGCATCGGCGCGCGTTTGGCCGCCGAGGGGTTCGTGACGGCGGCACCCGACCTGTACCACCGCTCCGGCAGGATGAACTACGCGGCCTATGATAAGTTGGCCGAGCGCCGGGCCGAGCTGCGCAAGGGGTTCGACGAGAACTCCATCATCACGGACCTGGAGGCCACCCTCGCCCAGCTGCGCTCCGACCCGCGGGTGAGCGGGCCCATCGGCATCGTGGGATTTTGCCTGGGTGGGCGCGTCTCGCTTCTGGGCGCGGAGCATGTGCGCGACATCAGCGCGGCGGTCATCTTCTACGGTGGTGGGATGATGGCGGTGACGGCGGAGACGGCCAAGGGCTGGAACGCGGCTGCCGATGACGTGGCCCGCATCCACTGCCCCATCCTCGGCTTCTTCGGCAACGAGGACCAGAACCCGGCCCCCGCCGACGTGGATAAGCTGGACGCTGCCATGACCAAGGCGGGCGTGCAGCACTCCTTCAACCGCTACGACGGGGCGGGCCACGGGTTCATGTGCGATGACCGCGGGAGCTACCGCCCCGAGGCGGCGGCCGACGCGTGGAAGAAGACGGTCGCCTTCTTCCGCCAGCACCTGGGCTAGCCCCGGACGGAGGAGCCGATGCAGGCCAACAGCGCGGCGCGCCCGCCGGTGCTCACCTCCTGGTTCTGGGCGGTGCGCCCGTTCTCGCTCAGCGCGTCCGTCACTCCCGTACTGGTGGGCACGGCGCTGGCGGCGCTGGACGAGCCCACCCGCTGGGGGCTGTTCCTCCTGGCGCTCACCGGCTCGCTCGCCATCCAGGTGGGCACCAACCTTACGGATGAGTACGCCGACCACCGCCGCCACGGCGGGGCGGGCAAGCTGCTGGCGCCGCACAAGGTGATCCAGCGGGGCGCGCTGTCCGAGCGTGCGGTGCTGGTGGGCCTGCTGACGGCCTTCGGGTATGGCACCGTGGCCGGGCTCGTCATCGTCGTTGCGGTGGGCTGGCCCATCCTGGCGGTGGGGGCCGCGTCGGTGGCGGTGGCCTACCTATATGCCGGAGGCCCCAGGCCGCTGGGCACGTTGGGCCTGGGCGCGCCGGTGGTGTTCGTGTTCATGGGCCCGCTGATGGTCATGGCGGCCTACTACGTGCAGGTGCCCCAGATCACCCTGGCGGGTCTGCTGGCCTCGCTGCCCGTGGCGTTCATCGTGACGGCGATATTGCACCTGAACGACCTGCGCGATATGAGCGAGGACGCCCAGGTGGGCAAGCACAGCGTGCCCAGATGGATAGGCTACCGAGCCAGCCGGTGGGTGTACGCCGCGCTGGTGCTGGGGGCGTATGTGGTCATCGCCGCGCTACCCGCCGCCGGAGTGCTGCCGGGATGGTCGCTCCTGGGCCTGGCGCCGCTGCCCTGGGCAGTGGATGCGGTGCGCAAGCTATGGCGGGCCGCCGAGCGGCCCGCCATGAACCGGCTGATGGTGCGCTCCGCCAAGCTCCACGGCTGGACGGGGGTGTGCCTGGCCTTGGGACTAACCCTGGCGGCCGCCCTAGGTTAGGACTCGGGCCCGTCCACGTTGAACATGAACTCGCCGTGGCCCACGCGAGCGCCAAAGATCACCTGCTCTTCGTTGGTGGTGTTCAGCTCACGATGGATGAGCTGCTGCGGGACGTGCACCACCTCACCGGGGCCCGCCACACACGCCTCAGCTCCTTTCTTGCCGAACTCCACCCGAATCGCCCCTGAGGTGATGTACAGGTAGGAGTCGTAACTGCCGTGGTGGTGCCAACCCCCCGTGGTGTGCGGATCGGTGTGGATGAAGCCAACCCAGTGGTCTGGCCCCCCTGCCAGCTGCTCACGGCGCATGCCGGAGGTCTGCGGGGTGTTGGGGTTGGGCTTGAGCAAGCGCACCTTGGGCGCAGGCCCTGCTGCGTTCGGCTTCGGTGCGTCAGCCATGGGGGTCTCCTTTACCGCTCTCCGTTACTCGGCGGCGGTGATGAACGGGACATATGCGGCCATGAACGCATCGAAACGAGCGATGTGGCTGGTGTGCATCCCCTCCAGCACCAGGTGCTGCGCCCCGGTGATGCGCCGGGACAGCTCAACGCTCATGGCCTCATCGTACGACGTGGTGGCATCGCCATGCACTACCAGCACGGGCATGGTGAGCCGTTTCAGACGGGCGGGGTCCCCGGTATGGGTGATAACCCACCAGGAGAAGGGCAGCGCGTTGCGGTTGGCGTTCGCCAGACGCCAGCCGCGGCTCTCGCGGGGGTCCTCATGCTCCGGAACGGCGGCCACGTGGTGCAGGAAGCGAGCGACGTGCTCCTCCTCCACCTGCTCCACGTGGAATCCGGAGAAGCGCTCACGCATTTGGTCGTACCAGGCGGGCCGGTCGGGCTTGCCCGCGTAGAGCCACCAGGCCTGTGCCTCCACCAGCAGCAGTGAGCGCACCCGCTCGGGGCGCGCCATGGCCAGCTCCAGCGCGACGGTGCCGCCCAGCGACCACCCGCCCAGATGTGCCTGGTCGATGCACTGGCTGTCCAGCAGGCGCAGGAGGGCCTCGGCCTCGTCGGGGATGCGCCAGCCCTCGGGCGGGCGATGACCCGCTCCAGCGAGTGCCGTCACCACCGGGGTGACGGTGCCCACCCGCCAGCGCGGGGACAGGGCCGCGGCGTGCTGACGCCAGGCGGCGCCCCCCGCCAGTATCTCGCCCACCAGCACCACGGGTGGGCGCTCGGACGGGCCGGGGCCGTCCGTCCAGCGTACGTAGTCGTGGGGGAAGCCGGTGGGCTTAGGAGCGGGGGCCGACAAGGATGTCGTCGCCCTCCACCCGCACGGCGTAGGCGGTCACGTCCTCCTCCGCCGGAGGGTTGGTGACGCCGCCGGACTTGAGGTTGAACATACCCTCGTGTATCGGGCACTCCACCTCGCATGTCTCCGGGTGCAGGTAGCCCTCGCAAAGCAGCCCGGCAGCGTGGGTGCACCAGCCATCCAGGGCGAAGTAGTCTTCGCCTATCTTGGCGAGGAGGATGTCATCGGCTCCCGCCTTGACGCCGATCATACCGTTGTCGGGCACGTCGCCGACGGAGGCGACCTTCACGAACTCAGTGAGCATGGGCACTGCCTCAGGGATTGATGGTGGGGCCATTCTAGCGGCGCACGAGCGGGGCGGGCACCCCACGCGCACGCTAGTGGCCGGGGAAGTGGGGCGGGCGCTTTTCCAGGAAGGAGCGCACCCCCTCCTTGAAGTCCTCGCTGGTCTCGGCGATGGAGGGCAGCTCTAGCCGCTCGGCCGGCACCTGCACGGGCCCCCCGTGCGCCAGCAGGTCAGCCAGCACTTGCTTGTGGATACGGTGCGTCACCGGGGAGAGGGCGGCCATCTCGCCAGCCAGGGTGGCGGCGTAGGCGTCCAGCTCAGCGGCGGGCACCACGGCGTTCACCAACCCCAGCCGCAGCGCCTCCTGCGCGCCGATGGTGCGCGCAGACAGCAGGATGTACGAAGCCCCGCCCAGGCCCGCCAGGGCCAATAGGCGCGCCGCGTGCTGGTGCGAGGCGGCCAGCCCCCGCTTGGCTGCGGGCAGGCCGAATGAAGCGTCCGCGGCGGCGATGCGCAGGTCGGCGTGCAGAGCCAGTTCGAAGCCACCGCCCAGGCAATAGCCGCGCACCAGCGCAACAGTGGGCTGGTGCAGGTGCGCCAACGCCTCGCCCGCAGCCTCAACGGCGTGCCGGTAGGCCCGCGCCTGCTCCGGCGTTGCGCGGGTTCGCTCGAACTCCTTGATGTCGGCCCCGGCGGAGAAGGCGTGCTCCCCCGCGCCCGTCACCTGCACCACCCGCACGGCGGGGTCGGAGCCGACAGCCTCCAGCACACTGGGCAGCGCCTCCCACATCGCCTGGGTGATTGCGTTGCGTTGGGCGGGGCGGTTGAACACGACGGTGGCAACGGGGCCATCGCGGCGCACCAGCAGGTGGTCTTCAGGAGAGCGGTTGGGGGTGGTCATGGTGCGGTCATCTTAGCGCAGTGGCCGCGTGAACGGAGGCCGGAACAGGTCGACACCCTCCCGCCTCGATCGCATACTGGAGCCGTAGCCCCCTACTGTCCCGCGACGGGCACGTGAAACCCTATGGGCAACATCCGCTCCCGAAAGGCCTTGGCGCCGTGGCTGGTCCTCCCCACGCAGATGGAGGTGTGGCTGGAGCGATTCTTGCCGCGCTGGTGCTGGCAGTCCACCTGCGGAGACTGGCACATCCTGTTCATCGACTTCGCCACCCCCTCTCCCCACACCACGGGATATATGCCCAACCGGACACTTAAGCCCACCTACGCGAGCCACTGGGAGCGCACGCGCATCGACGAGCTCTGCGTGCGTGGGCCGCTGGAGGCGCTGGGCAAAAAGGTGGACACCACTGCGCTGAACGCGTTCCGGGCAGAGCACCAGGGAGCCAAGGCATGAGCAGCGAGCCCATTCATGTCACCATCTGGGGTGACCCAATCTGACCGTGGTGCTACGTCGGCCTGGCCAGGCTGAGAGCGTTGGGTGAGGAGTTCGACCTGGAAGTGACCTCCAAGGCCTTCCTGTTGCGTCCGGACATCCCGGAGGGAGGCATCGAGCGCCCGGTGCGCCCTGGCGAATCGCCCGATGAGCTCTCCCCCGCGGTGCGCCGCGCCGCTGACGGCGCGGGCCTGGTGCGCATGCGCCGCCCCAAGCGCACGCCCAACTCCCTCAAGGTGCTCCAGGCCATCCACCACGCGAAGTTGGTGGAACCGGCGCTGGGCACACGGGTGCGCGACGGCTTCTACACGGCGTACTGGGAGGAGGGGCTGGACATCGGCCAGCCGGAGCACATGCGTACGGTGGTGGAGCGCGCGGGGCTGGAGTGGGCATCCGTCGAGCGGGCGCTGGCGGGCGATGCGCACCTGGACGCGGTGCTGGGGGAGTTCCAAGAGGGGCTGGACCTGGGCTTCCAGGGCATCCCCGCTTTCGACATCGGCGGCATGCGCTTCACCGGCGCACAGCCCCTCGCCATCTTCCGGCGCATCGCCCAGCAGGTGAGCGGGAGCGGCGGGCGCTCGTTGGGCCTGCTCTAGCACGCCTAGCGGGTAAGCGAAGGGGGGCGCGGCCATCGGTCGCGCCCCCCTTGCTCATTCATGCCTTCCCGGCTACTTGCCGGCCCGGCGGGCCAGGGCCGCATCGCGCGCCTTGGTAAGGAGCGCGTCAACCTCGTGGATGACGGGTCCGGAGACGGTTCCGGTGTTGCCGTAGATGGCATCGCCCGGTTTGTAGTCAGACATGTCCCCGTAGTCCTCGATCTCCACCTTGATGACCTCATGCGGCTCGCGGAAGACGTTGAGGGGCTCGCCGCCGTCCTCGACGACCTTGATCTGCTCATCGAGCATCTTGCGGTACATGATGAGGCCCTTGTCCGTTTCGCCCAGCATCTCCACCGACCGGTCGGTGATGGGGTTCTGGGCCTCCCACACGATGAGGTCCTGCTGGAGGATCCACTCCGGCAGCTCCACCACGGGCACCTCGAACACCGGCACCGGGTCCTGCACCGGCACCTGCACGTCCGGGCCGGGGGTGTAGATGTGGTAGACGATGTGCCAGGTGGTCTCATCGTCCAGCGGCACGCGGATCTGGAACTCCTGCTCGCCGCGCCGCCCGATGCTCACCATGTTGGGGAAGATGAGCGGGTGGCCGTGGTTCCAGTTTGAGGAGGTCTTCTCGTCTTCGCCCTCCTGGAGCCGGTACTTCATGATGCCGTGCTCGTAGGGCTTGTAGTCCACCTTCAGGTGGTGGCGCATGGCGCGGCGGAACTCCTTCCACCGGCGCTCGTCAGTGATGCCCTTCTCCTCAAGTGCGTACAGGCCCCACGCGCCGTGATCCCACTCCAGGTGGACGGTGTCCACGGAGTTCTCCTGACACTGGAGCCAGTTGGCCTTGACAATGGAGGAGCCGATCATCCGGTAGGCGTTTGGCTCCACGAACAGCTGCCAGCGTGGCAGCTGGGGCACCGGGTCAGGGCCCAGGTAGGCGAAGATGAGCCCGCCCAACTCCTCCACCGGGAATGACTTCACCTTGATCTTCGCGGCGAAGTTGGCGCCGTTCTTCCACTCACCGGGCGTCTCCACGCACTGGCCGCTGGTATCGAACAACCACCCATGATAGGGGCAGCGCAGGCCCTCGTTCTCCGGGAACCCGTAGCGCAGATCCACGTTACGATGGGGGCAGCGCTGGGTGATGAGACCCAGTCGGCCTTGCTTGTCCTTGAAAAGGGTGAGCTGCTCGCCCAGGATGGTGACGGCCTTGGTCGGCCGCTCCTTCATGTCCTGGGCGGTGGCGATGGGGTACCAGTAGCGCCGCAGCAACTCACCGCCGGGGGTGCCTGGCCCCACCCGGGTAAGCCGCTCGTTCTGCTCGACACTCAGCATGGCTGCAACCTCCTGCACGCTGGTCTGGATCGCGCCTGTGGGCCGAGTGTATACCCGCCTGGAACGCTGATCCACAACCGCACCCGCGCGGGCTGGCGCACGCAGCCTCAGGGAGCGGTGCCCCACGCGGGCAGGGGCGTCCCGTCCCCCGCGAACCGGTCCACCCGGTGGATGGCGGCATCAGCCGAGAAAATGGAGCCGTCAGGCGCGACGGCCACCGCCTCCAGGGAGCGGAAATCACCCAACGCCCCGCCGCGCTCACCGAAGGAACCGAGGAATCGCCCGGCAGGGTCGAAGCGCTGCACCCGGTGGTTGCCGGTGTCGGCAACGACAACAGTGCCGTCGGGTGCCACAGCCACCCCGCCGGGGGCCTCGAACTGCCCACCGGCGCCGCCCCGGGTGCCCAGGTTGCGGATGAACGCCCCGTCCGACGCCAGGTGCAGCACCCGGTGGTTGCCCTCATCAGCGACGTACACGGTGCCATCGGAGGCGACGGCGACACCCACGGGCGCGGCGAACTGGCGGCCCGCCGCGATGGCCTCGGAGCGCCATTCGCCGAGGTAGGCGCCGGTGGGGGTGAAGTACTGAACGCGGTGGTTGCCCGCATCAGCCACGTAGACGGTGCCATCAGGCCCCACGGCGACCCCAACGGGGGCATCGAGGGCGCCGGCGCTGCTTCCACGCGAACCCCAGGCGTCAAGCACAGCCCCGGCGGCGCTGAAGCGCACGATGCGGTTGGCGAAACGGTCCACCACATACACCTCGCCCACAGGGCTGACGGCCAGGCCCGCGGGATCATCGAAGCGCCCAGGGGCAGTGCCCAGGGGACCCCAGTCGGCGGTTACGGCCCCCGCCGCATTGAAGCGCAGCAGTCGCCCGGAGGCCGCATAGGCCACCCAGGCGGCCCCATCGGCGCCCACGGCGAGGGCCTGGGGCGACTTGAACGCCGTGCTCCAGGGCAGATCCCATTGAGCCGTGGGGGTGACCGTCGCGCCCACGGGCGTGCGGATCTCAGTCTGCTTGGCGCACGCGAGCACGGTCAGCAGACAGGCCGCGGCCAGGAGAGTTGCGGGTATCGGGCGCATGAGGCCAGTGTACCCCCGGACGCGCGCGGGGGCACGCGGGTATAATCCGGCCACTCTCCTGGAAGTACCCTGCGTGGACCTGAGCACACTGCAACCGGGCCAGCGCCTCTGCGGCGGGCCCCTCACCATCCCCTCCGAGCGCGCTGTGGCGTACCGCGCGGCGGTGGGCGCATCGGGCTCCCCCGGCGCTGTGCCGGGCATGGCCGTGGCAGCGCTGGTGATGGCTGAGGCCATGGCGGCGGTTGACCTGCCCGCGGGGACGGTGCACACGGGCCAGGAGGTCGCCTTCTCCGGGCCGGTGGCCGCCGGCGAGGCACTGGAGACCGAGGCAACGGTGGCGGCCAACAGCGTGCGCCGGGGCACCCGGTTCCTGGTGCTGGAGCTTGCGGCATCTCGCGCCGGAAAGCCGGTGCTTGTGGCCCGCGCCAATCTGGCGATACCGGAGCCGGAGGCGGGCCATTGAGCGCTCCTGCGCAGCTGATCGGAGAACCGTTCGTGGTGAGCGATGCCGCGGTACGTGCCTACGCGGACGCCTCGGGCGACCACAACCCGCTGCACCTGGACGCGGCCTTCGCGGCGAACACGCCCTACGGGCGGCCCATCGCCCACGGCATGCTGGTGCTGGCACGCCTCTCGGAGCTGTTCACGGTGGCCTTCGATGGGGGGTGGCTCGCTAGCGGAAGCCTGAAGGTGCGGTTCCGGGCGCCGGTGTTCCCCGGCCAGACAGTGAGCGCCGAGGCCACGCTAAAGGGCGAGGCGGACGGGCGCGCCACCTACGAGGCGACGGTGCGCAACGAGCAGGGCGAGGCGGTCATCACGGGCGAGGCGAGCGTGGTTCTTTAACGAATCGAAGAAGCATCTGGGTCATGCGGACTGCGCCACAATGGGTTGGGGGCGGGGTCGCGGGCCCCACATCGAGCCTGCGAAGCAGGCGGAGT
>JAYNIL010000042.1:3679-14586 GCA_038109085.1 Chloroflexota bacterium | reverse complement strand
GCCGTTCGGGCCACGGGCCCATCTCAGAGGGGAAATCAGACTGTGCCTAAGCGTACTTGGCAACCGAAGAAGCGCCGCCGTCAGCGGCGCCATGGCTTCATGGCTCGCATGCAGACCAGGGGTGGCCGCAGGGTGCTCAGCGCCCGGCGGCTCAAGGGCAGGCACGTCCTGGCCGTCTAACCCACGAGCGGTGCGCGCATGACGGACCAGTCCCTGGGGCCGGAGCAGCGCCTACGCAAGCGTGCTGACTTCGACCGTATGCGCGCCGAGGGCCGTTCCCGCACCACCTCCCATCTCGTCCTCCGCGTGGCGCCCAACGGCCTGCCGCACCCCCGCTACGGCGTGGTGGTGAGCAAGCGCGTGGCCCCCAAGGCCGTGGAGCGCAACCGCCTGCGGCGCAGGCTGCGGGAGGTGCTGCGGCGCAACCCGGCGCGGGCGGGATGGGATATCCTGATCATCGCTCGAGGCTCCGCCTCTACGGCGGGTTTCGAGCAGTTGCGAGAGGCGGTGCTGAATTTGGAGCGCCGCTTGGACGTGCAGGGTGAGGCTGACGGGCAGGGAGGCAGGGCGAGTTGATGCGGGGAGCGGCCATCGGCCTCATCGGGCTCTACCAGCGGGTGCTCTCGCCCTACTGGCCTGGTGCGTGCCGCTACACCCCCACTTGCTCCCACTACGCCCAGGAGGCCATCGAGCGCCACGGACTGGCGCGCGGTGGGTGGCTCACCCTGCGGCGGTTGGCGCGCTGCACCCCCTGGGGTGGGCGCGGGTACGACCCGGTGCTACCGGCGCAGGCCGGGCACCGGCATGGACACGACATCACCGGGCTCACCCCCTAGGGAGCGGGCCTGCCGGGTGCGGCGAGCCGCACCGCGGCGAAGGGAAACGGACGTGACCAGACTCGGTCATCGTGTGCGGGGCCGCGGCGCAGCCCACCTGCTGCTGGGCGCGCTCCTCGCCATCACCGCCCTCGCGGGCTGCACCCAGTCGCGATCTGCGGCCACGCAGTCCTGGTCGGGCGTCGCCGTTGACGGGGCGAGCGTTTTCGTGGGCACCCGCGAGGGCCGACTGATCCAGCTGGCCAGCGCCACTGGGGCACCGGGCGTTGCGCCCTACGAGGCCCCCGCCGCCTCACGTAACGAGGCCTCACACGCCTTCTACGGCACCCCCACCGTCGCAGGTGGCCGCGTGCTGGTGGGCGGCTATCAGGGGGTCGTCTACAGCCTGGACGCCGCCACCCTGGGCGGGGCTCTCACCTACGAGATTCCGGCCACCGGCCTCACCAAGGGTGTCGCCGGCTCGGTGGTGGCTGCGGGTGATGCGCTGGTGATCGCCGCCACTGAGGACGCCAACCAGGGCCGCCTCTACGTGCTGGAGGCCGCCACCCTCACCGAGCGATGCCGCTACCCCGCGGCGGGCGAGGCTCCCAAGGGCCAACTGTGGACCACACCCGTGGTGGTGGACGGGGTCGCCTACTTCGGCGGCCTGGGCCACGAGCTCCACGCCGTGAACCTGACCGACTGCTCGTCCCCCTGGCCGGCGCCCACCGGGCTCGACGGTGCCATCGTCGCGCCTCCCCTGGCGCTGGACGGAGTGCTCTACCTGGGCGCCTTCGACCGCACCTTCTACGCCGTTGACGCGGCCACCGGCGCGGCCCAGCCCCTTTTCGAGGGCGAGGGGTGGTTCTGGGCGCAGGCCGCCACCGACGGTCAGCGGGTCTTCGCTCCCAACCTGGATGGCCACCTGTACGCTTACGATCTGGCCTCCGGCCGCCTCGCCTGGACCTACCCCGCCAAGGGCAAGGGTGACCCCATCGTCGCCGCCCCCGTGGTGGTGGACGGGCAGGTCGTCTTTGCCTCGGACTCCGAGGTGCTCAACGTGCTGGACGCCGCCACCGGCGCGCTCCAGTGGGACCGCAAGCTCACCGCCAAGGTGCGCGCGCCCCTCACCGCCGCAGGCTCCGTGGTGTACATCCACGCGCTGGACGAGACCGTCAGCGCCGTGGACCTGGCCACCAAGCGCCTGGTGTGGGACCGCAACCTGAGCGACGTGAAATAGGGGGCGGGCACATGGAATTCCTCAGCCTGCTCTGGAGCGAAGTGGTCATCCGCCCGATGACCAACTCCCTGCTGCTCCTCTACGTGCTGCTCGCTTCCAATCTGGGCCTGGCCATCATCGCCTTCACCTTCGTGATGCGCGGGCTCACTTACCCGCTGGTGGTGCGCCAGCTGCGCCAGACGCGCAAGATGCAGGCGCTCCAGCCTCGCGTAAAGGAACTGAACGAGCGCTACAAGAACAACCCCCAGGTGCGCGGCCAAGAGATGATGAAGCTCTACCGCGAGATGGGCGTGAGTCCCATCGGGTGCCTGGGCCCGATGGTGATCCAGATGCCCATATTCATCGGGCTGTTCTGGGCCATCAACAACGTGCTGCCCTTCACCCCGGAGAACCTGGCGGGCCTGTCCGGACGCCTCTACGGTTGGCTCCCGCACCTGGACGCCATCGTCCCGGTGAACAGTGGTTTCCTCGGCATGGACCTGGCGCTGGAGCCCATGCGCTCCGGCTCCATCCTAGGCTATGCCATGGTGGGCCTCTCTGGCCTGACTATGTTCCTCCAGCAGAAGATGACCCAGGGCCCCTCCCTGGACCCCCAGCAGGCCAGCACCCAGCGCATGATGCTGTTTATGTTCCCGGCCATGTTCGGCATGTTCAGCCTCTTCTTCCCCATGGGCCTGGTGATCTACTGGGTGGCCTCCAACCTCATCGGCATAGTGATGCAGTATTTCGTGACCGGCCGCGGCGGGCTTACACCCGTTCCCGCCGCCGGCAGCAGCCGGCAGGCACCCCCCGCATCCCGTTCCCGGCGCCCCTCTCGCATGGGCCCCACCCTCTCGGGGGCGCTGCCACCGGCCAAGGAGCACAACGGCGATGGAGCAACAGCCGACGAGTCTGACCAGAACGGCGAAGACGGTGGACGAAGCGGTGGAACTCGCCCTCCTCGAACTCGGCGTCGGCCGCGACGAGGTGGCGGTAGACGTCCTCAGTAGGGGGCGCTCCGGCATCCTGGGCATCGGCTCAGAACCCGCCCAAGTACGCGTGTCCCTCATCACCGCCGACACCGCCAACGCGCGTCCGGGCCTCGGTATCGTCAACGACCTGCTGGACCTGCTGGACGCGGACGCAAACGCCACGATCCGCTCCTCCGGCACCGGGCCGGAGGACCCCGCCATAATCGACATCGAGGGCGATGACGCGGGTCTGCTCATCGGCCGCCGGGGGGAGACGCTGCGCTCCTTTCAGTTCGTGGTCAACGTGATCCTGGGCCACCAGCAGGAGCACCCCGTGCCCGTGGTGGTGGACGTGGAGCAGTACCGCGAGCGGCGCGAGCGCCAGTTGCAGGGCATCGCCCAGCGCATGGGTGAGCGCGCCGCCGCCTCCGGCCGTCCGGTTGAGCTGGAGCCCATGTCCCCCGCCGAGCGGCGCATCATCCACATGACCCTGGCGGACGACCGCTCCGTCACCACAGCATCCAGCGGCGAGGGCTCTGCCCGTCACATCGTCATCACCCCCACCGGCGCTGCTCCCGCACGTTCCGGCGGCGGGGCACGCTCTGGACGGCGCCGTCGCTCCGGCGAGGGGCGCTGAGGCCAGCGCCCCGTGGAGCAGGAGCAGCCAGCCACGCACGATGCCGTGCCCATGAGCACCGGTGCGCCGGTGCGGGTCATCAGCCGCCAGCGTCTGACCCTAGTGCTCGCGTTCCCCTTCGCCGTCCTCCTGGCCGCCTCCATCCTCTCCTGGCCCTGGGCGGGGCTGGGACTGCCGGGCGTGGTCGGCGCCCTCACGCCGCCGGGCGCCGTCCTGCTGGTGGGCGCCGTCGCCCTCTCCATGCAGGCACTGCGCCGCGGGCTGCCGCTTGGCATGCTCACCTGGCTGCCGGTAGGGCAGGGGGCCTTGGTGCTCTTAACCACTGGCTTTGCCGCGGGTGTGGCCGACGCCTCGGCCAGCATCGCCGTCATCGGCGCCTACATCGTCATCTACCTCATTTGCCTGGGCGTCGCCTTCGTCATCGCCCGCGAGGGGCAGGCGCTGGGCTACGCCTACGTCGCCTTGTTCATCCTCACCCAGGCCGCCCGGTTCCCCGTCTTCGGCGAGGGTGCGCCGGTGCCCGTGCTGCTCACCCTGTTCGCCCTGCTCCGGGCCGCTGGCGAGCTGGCCGTGCTAGTGTGGCTGGTGCGCGGAATCATCGAGGCGCCGGAGGGCGGCATGAAGCCCTTCGCCTGGGGCCTGGTGGCCCTGGCGCTGGGGCATGGCGTCCTTGCTGGGTGGGAGGATCCGCTCCTGGGCGGTATGCTCACCCCCGCCGCCTACGCCGAGCAGGTGCTGCGCTGGCTCATGCTCACCAGCATCCAATTGGGCATGATCACCGTGTTGATGCGCTTCCGGATCACCTCCGCCATGCTGGAGGAGACCGACCGTGAGCGCGCCGCTGCCGAGGCAGCCCGCGCCGCTGTGGCCGCGCGCGAGGATGCGGGGGACCCCGCTCCACCCCGGCGACGCAGACGCCGGCGGCGTTGACGCCCCGGCCCGTAGATGGAATCCTGGCCCGATAGCCCCCCACCCGAGAGGACCTGCCCGTGAGCACCCAGCGGCGCTTCCAGCCCGTGGACACCAAGAACGCCTCCTTCCCTCGCCTGGAGGAGGAGGTGCTGGCACGTTGGCGCGAGCAGGATATCCTCAAGCGTGTCGAGGAGGCGCGGGCCGACGCGCCCCTGTTCGTCTTCTATGAGGGCCCGCCCACGGCCAACGGACGGCCTGGCATCCACCACGTCCTCTCGCGCTCCTTCAAGGACGTGATCCTGCGCTACAAGACCATGCAGGGCTACCGGCCCCTGCGCCGGGGCGGGTGGGACACCCACGGATTGCCCGTGGAGCTGGAGGTGGAGAAGGCGCTGGGCCTATCGACCAAGCACGACATCGAGCAGTTCGGCATCGAGGAGTTCAACCGCCGGTGCCGCGAGTCGGTCTTTCATTACGTCAAGGACTGGGAGGCCATGACCGAGCGCGTGGGCGTGTGGCTCGACATGGACGCCGCCTACGTCACCTACCACAACTCCTACATCGAGTCGGCCTGGTGGGTATTCAAGCGCCTGTGGGAGCAGGGGCGTGTGTACGAGGGCTTCCGGGTCACCCCCCACTGCCCCCGCTGCGTCACCTCCCTGTCGTCACACGAGGTGGCCCTGGGCTACAAGGACGACACGCCCGACCCCTCGGTATACGTGCGTTTCCCGCTGCGGGACGAGCAGTCCGGTCACGGCGCCGATGCCGCCGTGCTCAAGCGCCTCGGCCACGAGGGATTTGGCTTCGCGGGCGTGCGCCCGGCTTTCCTGGCGTGGACCACCACCCCTTGGACGCTCACCGCCAACATGGCCCTGGCCGTCGGGCCCGCCATCACCTACGTCCTCGCTGAGGCTCCCGCGGGCGAGGACGGCGCACCGGGTGAGCGGCTAGTGCTGGCCGAGCCGCTGGCCGCTAGCGTGCTGGGCGAGGGGTGGACGGTGCTCGAACGGTTCACGGGTGCCGACCTTGCCGGGGTGCGCTACATCCCGCCCTTCGCCAACCCGGATCTGGCCACGCACCCGCACCGGGTGCTCACCGCTGAGTACGTCTCCACCGCCGACGGCACCGGCATCGTTCACACCGCGCCCGCCTACGGTGCGGAGGACGCCGAACTGGGCAGGGCCAACGGCTTCGCCACAGTCCACACCGTGGACCTGCGCGGGGTGCTGGCCGATGGTTTCCCCGGTGGCGGGCGCTTCTTCAAGGAGGCCGACAAGGCGCTCACGGCCGACCTGGCCGAGCGCGGCCTGCTCTACCGCTCCGGCACCATCAAGCACACCTACCCCTTCTGCTGGCGCTGCTCCACGCCGCTGCTTTACTACGCCAAGGCCTCTTGGTACATCCGCACCACCGACGTGAAGGAGCGCATGGTCTCCGGCAACCAGGGTATCAACTGGTACCCGGAGCACATCCGGGAAGGCCGCTTCGGAGAGTGGCTCCGCAACAACATCGACTGGGCCGTCTCCCGCGAGCGCTACTGGGGCACCCCGCTGCCCATCTGGCGCTGTGATGCCGACCCCGCGCATCAGCACGTCATCGGTTCCAGCGCTGAACTGAAGGAGCGCGCCACCCACGCCACGGCGGGGCTCGTGGAGGGGCTAGACCTACACCGGCCCTACGTGGACCGGGTGGACATCGCCTGCACGTCGCAGGGCTGCTCCGGCACCATGCACCGCGTGCCGGAGGTGGCCGACGCCTGGTACGACTCCGGCGCCATGCCCTTCGCCCAGTGGGCCTACCCCGCCACCGTCACGGTGGGCGGCGGGAAGCAGGTCACCCTCAACGGCGTGGATGACCTGGTGAAGTCCGACCTGTTCCCCGCCGACTTCATAACCGAGGCTGTGGACCAGACCCGCGGCTGGTTCTACTCCCTCCTGGCCCTCGCCACCCTGGTGGCCGATGAGCCCTCCTACCGGAACGTAATCGTCCTGGGGCTCATCCTCGACGGCAAGGGCGAGAAGATGTCCAAGTCCAAGGGCAATGTGGTGGACCCGTGGGAGGTAGTGAACGCCCAGGGCGCTGACGCGCTGCGCTGGTACCTCTACACCGCCGCCCCCGCCGGTGCCGCGCGCCGCTTCTCCGCCGACCTGGTGGGCGAGACGCTGCGCCGGTTCCTCCTCACCCTCTGGAACACCTACTCCTTCTTCACCACCTACGCAGACCTGGACGGCTTCGACCCTGACGCCAATGCCGCCTACTGGAAGGGCCCCGTCGGCGGCCCCTCGCTGGCCTCCCCCCCGCCCAACGAACTGGATCGGTGGGTCATCTCTGAGCTCAACGACCTGGTCGCCCACGTGACCGCGGACCTGGACGGCTACTCGCCCACCGACGCGGGGCGGCGCATCGAGGAGTTCGTGGACCGCCTCTCCAACTGGTACCTGCGCCGTTCGCGCCGCCGCTTCTGGAAGGGCGAATCCGACCAGGACAAGACCTGGGCCTACGTCACCCTCTATACCTGCCTGCACACCCTCTCGCGGCTCATGGCCCCCATGACTCCCTTCCTGGCCGATGCCATGTATCGCAACCTGGCCGCCGCGGGCTCGCCCGACTCCGTCCACCTGGCGGATTTCCCGAAGGCCGACCCCGCGCTGGTGGACGAGTCGCTGGACGAGGCCGTGCGCCTCGCCATGCGCATCGCCTCGCTGGGCCGCGCCGCCCGCGCCAAGGCTGGGGTGAAGGTGCGCCAGCCCCTGGCCCGCGCGCTGGTGCGCCTGCGGGCGGAGGAAGCCGCACTGCTGCCCCGCATCGCCGAGCAGGTGGCCGATGAACTCAACGTCAAGGCCGTCGAGCCCGCCCCGGAGGGGGCCTTCGCCTTCCGGCTCAAGGCCAACCTGTCGGTGCTGGGCCCGCGCCTGGGTGGGCGCATCGGGGCAGTCCGCAAGGCTGTCGAATCAGCCGATGGCGCCCAGGCCATCCGCACCCTGCGCGAGCAGGGGGCAGTGGAACTGGGCGGCGAACGTCTGGAGGCTGACGACCTGCTCATCGAGGTTGCCGAGACGCCCTCCATCGCCGCGGCGATGGAGGGCGCCGCGCGCCTGGTGGTGGGCGTGGACACGACCCTCACCGATGACCTACGTGCCGAGGGATTCGCCCGCGAACTGGTGCGGCGCGTTCAGGATGCCCGCAAGGCGGCGGGCCTGGAGGTGGATGACCGCATCGCCCTGAACGTCAGCGGCGGCGGCGAGGCGCTCGCGGGCGTGCTCACCGCCCACGGGGAGTACGTCGCCCAGGAGACCCTCGCCACGTCCATCACCCAGGACGCCGCACCCTCCGGCGGCCACACTGAGACCCACGACGTGGAGGGCGTCTCCCTCACCATCGCCATCACCAGGGCGGGGTAGGGGAGCGCCCCCCAGTACCCAGGAGTCAACGGCATGAGCGTCCTCATCACCGGCGGCATGGGCTTTATCGGCCTGCACACCGTCAAGTCCTTCGTGGATGCGGGCGAGCGTGTGGTCGCCACCTACCGTGAGACGTGGCGTCCGCAGCCCTTCCTGGCTGACGCGCTCGCTTCCGGCCAGCTGGTATACGAGCAAGCCGACATCGGCGTGCCCGGCGTGCTGGTGGGGCTGGCGCGCAAGCACGGCGTGGATGGGCTGGTTCACCTGGCCATCCACGGGCGCGCGCTGCCCGACCCCGGCGAGGACCTGCGCATCAACATGGACAAGTTGGCCGTGCTGCTAGACGCCGCGCGCCACGCGGGCGTGCGCCGCATAACCACCGCCTCCTCCTCCGCCATCTATTTCGACGCGCCGGCCGGCCCCTTCCTGGAAGACCAGCCCATCTCCCTCTCCACCCGCCTGCAGCCCGCGGCCTTCAAGCGCGCCTGGGAGATCCTCTCCCACAACTACGCGGACAACTACGCCGCGTCCGGCGACTTCGAGCTGGTGACCCTGCGCATCAGCGGCGTGTACGGCCCCCTTTACCGCTCGCTGTTCAACTTGCCCTCGCGCCTGGTGCACGCCGCCGTGAAGGGCGAGGCGCCGGACATCTCACCGCAGCGCGGCGGTGTCCCCTTTGCGGGCGATACAGCGGACCTGACCTATGTGGGTGACGTAGCCGAGGGCATCCGCACCGTGCATACCGCGCGGGTGCTGGCCCACCGGCTGTACAACCTGGGCACGGGCGCCGTCACTACCAACGCTCAGATACTCGCCGCCGTGCAGGCCGCTGTTCCTGACTTCGAGGCCCCGCTCCAGGAGGGCACGGGCCCCCGCTATCGGGCCGACGCCTTCATGGACACGGCGCGTCTGACCGGCGAGCTGGGCTGGCGTCCCAGGCGCAACAGCAGTGAGGGCATAGCGGCTTACGCCGACTGGTTGCGCGCGGGCAACCCCTTCTAGCGCCTGCCCCTGGTATTGCGGTAGGCTTGCGCCGCCCTGCGGGGTGGCTATTCCTGGGCCCGTGCGGCCAACGGAGGGGAAAGATGTCCGTTCTCATCACCGGCGGCATGGGGTTCATCGGCCTGCACACCGCCCGCGCCTTCGTGGACGCGGGCGAAGACTGCGTCATCACCTACTATCAGACGTGGCGCGAGCCCTCATTCATCAAGGACGAGTACGGCAAGCACGTCATCGTGGAGAAGGCCGACGTCTCCGACCCCAACGTGGTCAAGCAGTTGGCTGCCAAGCACAAGGTGGACTCTATCCTGCACCTGGCAGTCCCCGGCGTTGCCGCCCTGTCGGCGGTCGAGGACTATCATGTGAACATGGACGGTCTCATCGGCGTGCTGGAGGCCTCCCGTGAGCTGGGCGTGCGGCGCCTGTCCATCGCCTCCTCCGTCGCCGTGTACGCCTCGCTGGGTGACGGCCCCCTGCGTGAGGACGCGCTGCTGCCAGTGACCTCCGGCAATCCCACCGAGACGTTCAAGAAGGCCTGGGAGGTCCTGGGCACCCACTACGCCGACCGCACCAAGCTGGATGTGGCCTTCCTGCGCATCGCGGGCATCTGGGGGCCCCTGTACCACTCCATGATGAACCTGCCCTCGCGCCTGGCCCACGCCGCCGTGAAGAATGCCGAGCCCGACTTCTCGCCGGGCAAGGGCGGCGTGCCCTTCGCGGAGGACGCCCAGGACCTTTGCTACGTGAAGGACACCGCCCAGGGCATCCGTATCGTCCACCAGGCCCCCACGCTGGAGCACCGCGTCTACAACATCGGCCAGGGTGCGCCAACCTCCGTGGGGCAGCTGGTTGCCGCGGTCAAGAAGGTCAAGCCCTCCGCCAAGCTGGAGGTCAATCCCGGCAAGGGCCCACGCAACAAGAAGAACAACTACATGGACATCTCGCGCGCCGCGGCCCTGGGCTACAAGCCGGCCTTCACGCCGGAGGCGGCCATCGCTGACTACATCGCCTGGCTCGAAGCTGGCAACGAGAAGTAGTTCGTTTCACCCGCCGAGGGAGCGGAGACGGGGGGAGGCCAGTAGGGCCGAAGGGGGAGCCCCCCTTCCGTCCAGCGACCGGGGGGAGCGGGGAGGGTGCTTTGATCAAGCGCATCGGAATCGTGGGGTGCGGGGCCATCGCCCAGGCCATCCTGCGTGCCGTTGACGACGGGTTGGTGGACGTGGAGGTGGCGGGCGTCACCTCCCGCACCGAGTCAAGGGTGCGCGAGTTCCTCGCCACCCTGCGCCACCCGGTGCCCTATGTGGCTGACCTGGACGGGTTGGTGGCCGACTCCGACCTGCTGGTGGAGGCGGCCGGGGGGCATGTGGTCCCAGCCCTGGCTGACGCGGCCTTCGGTGCGGGCAAGGGGCTCATGCTCATCAGTGTGGGTGCCCTCATCGCCAACCCCCACATCATCGAGCGAGCCCGCGCCAGCGGCGTTCGTCTGCTGATGCCCTCCGGGGCCATCGTGGGCCTGGACGGTATCAAGTCCGCCTCCGTGGGCCACATCGACCGCGTCACCATGACCTCTCGCAAGGGCCCCGCCGCCCTGGACGGCGCCCCGCACGTGGTGAGCAACAAGATCGACCTGTGGAACCTGGAGGAGGAGACGGAGATCTTCTCCGGCACCGCGCGCGAGGCGTGCGTGGGCTTCCCTGCCAACCTCAACGTCTCCGCGGCCGTCTCCTTCGCGGGCGTTGGGCCTGACCGAACCATCGTGAAGATGGTTGCCGTGCCGGGCCTGGCGCGCAACTGCCACGATATCGAGGTGGAGGGCGAGTTCGGCCTGCTGCGCATCCACCTGGAGAACAACCCGTCGGAGAACCCCAAGACCGGCAAGCTCACGGCCATGTCCATCATCCGCACGCTCCAGCAGGCCGTAGACCCGGTGCACCTGGGCACATGAACATCGCG
>JAYNIL010000042.1:0-3579 GCA_038109085.1 Chloroflexota bacterium | reverse complement strand
TCATCCACGCGGCGTTCATTTCCAACGGTATGCTGGTCCTGGCGCTGGGCGTCGCCGTCGCGCGGGTGTTGGGGCACCACTGGCCGGGGCGACTCACCGCCCTCTTCCTGCTTCTGTACGGAGCCGCGTACCTCATCTCTGGCCTCTTCCCCGACGATTCCGAGCGCCGCCTGGCAGGCCGGGTCACCGAGAACCTGGTGCACGACATGACCGCCCAGGCGGGCGTTGGCGCGGTGATGGCGGCGCTGGTGGGCCCGCTGCTGGCCGACTGGTGGCAGGGCTACCACGGCCTCTTCGAGCGGGTGATGTTCCTGGTCACCCTGGCGTGGGTCGAACTGCTGGCCCTGCGCGTGCGCCGCGCCGCGGCCCTGGCGCGCTACCATGGGGCGCAGACCATGGACGAGGTGCGGGATTGAACAACGCGGAACTGCTGGTGCGGGGGCTGGAGCGCATGGGGGTGCGCTGGGTGTTCGGCGTGCCCTCCGGCCCCGTGCTGCCGCTGATCGAGGCGCTGCGCCGTTCACAGACGGTGGACTTCGTCCTCACCGCCACCGAGACCAGCGCCGGGTTCATGGCCGAGGCCGTGGGGCGCCTGACCGGCGTGCCCGGCGTGTGCGTCTCAACCGTGGGCCCCGGCGCCACCAACCTGGCCACCGGTGTGGGCGGGGCATGGCTCGACCGCTCCCCCGTCATCGCCATCACCGCCACCTACCCCACGCGCTAACTGGAGCGGCGCACCCAGATGCTCATCGACCACCGCGCGCTCTTCGCCCCCCTCACCAAGGGGAGCTACCGGCTCGCCCCGGGGGCCGTGGCGGCGGGCCTGGAGCAAGCGGCGAGCCTCGCCATATCAGAGCCGCCGGGCCCGGTGTTCCTGGAGCTGCCGGAGGACGTGGCCGTGGCGGAGGCTACGGAGCCTGACGCACCACTCCCTCGGGCGGCCCCCCAGCGCGATGCCCCGGACGACCTGCCAGCGCGGGTGAGCGCGCTTCTGGAGAACGCGCGGCACCCCCTGGTGGTTGCCGGGCTCACCTTCACCCGTTCGCGCCACCCCGAACGGCTGGCCCGCTTCTGTCAGCGCCACGCCATCCCCTTCGTCACCACCCTGCACGCCAAGGGATTCATCCCTGAATCGCTCCCCGGCGCACTGGGGGTCATGGGGCGCGCACGCCGCACCGACGTGGCTCGCGCCATCGCTGGGGCCGACCTCATCCTGGCCGTGGGCTTCGACCCCGTGGAGATCGACTACGAGGATTGGGGGGGCGAGACTCCCGTGGCACACCTGTCCACCGAGCCGGTGCAACCCGGCACCGGCATCACCCTGGCCTACCAGGGCGTGGGCGGCATGGACGCGCTGCTGGAGGCCCTTGAGGCCATCCCCACGCGGGAGAACGGGTGGGACCCGACCCAGTGGACGGCCCACCAGGAGGCGCTGGACGCGGCGCTGCGGCCCGACATCACGGGGTTCGCCGCCCACCAGGCGCTGGACGTGCTGCGCGAGCGCTTGCCCGCCGACGCCATCCTGGCCTACGACGTGGGCGCGCACACCCACCAGATAGCGACCCAGTGGCGCACCGACGTCCCTCACACCGCCGTGGCGACCAACGGGTGGTCGTCCATGGGTTACGGCATGCCAGCGGCCTACGCCGCCAAGCTGGTGCACCCGGAGCGCCCGGTGGTGGGTGTGGTGGGAGACGGCTGTTTCCAGATGACCGCCGGTGAGCTGGCGACGGCTGCCCGCCTGGGCCTGCGCGCACCCCTGGTGGTGCTGGACGACGGTTGGCTGGGGCTGATGAAGCTCAAGCAGGAGCGCGGCGGCTATGGGCATTCCGGCGTGGTTCTGGGCGAGCGTGTCCCCCCGCCCGCGCACTACTTCGGCGTGCCCGTGCGCGCCGCCCACGACCCGGCCTCCTTCGCCGATGCGTTGGAGTGGGCGCTGGCCCAGGAGGGCCCCAGCGTAATCTGGGCCGTCATCGACGTGGAGGGCTACTCGGCCACCGTCTTCGATTGAAACTGACGCGCCCGCCACGTGTTGGGCAGGGGCTATACTGCCGGAACCCCGGTTCCTCAGGAGGCAGCGTGGCGCGCATCGACGGCAGGGCGGACGACGAGCTGCGGCCAATCAGCATCACCCCCGGATACCAGCGCTTCGCCGAGGGCTCCGTGCTGGTGGAGACAGGCCTCACTAAGGTGGTGTGTGCCGCCTCCGTGGACGAGAAGGTGCCGCCCTTCCTGCGGGGACGCGGGCGTGGGTGGGTCACCGCCGAGTATTCCATGCTGCCTCGCTCCACCCTCACCCGCACCACCCGTGAGCGAGCCAACGGCTCCGGGCGCACTCACGAGATCCAGCGGCTCATCGGCCGCTCCCTGCGCTCCGTGGCGGACCTGAGCAAGCTGGGCGAGCGCACCGTGGTGGTGGACTGCGACGTGCTTCAGGCTGACGGCGGCACCCGCACCGCGGCCATCACCGGGGCGTATGTGGCCCTCTACCAGGCCCTCCTGGGGCTGGTGCGCCACGGCGCGCTGGGTAAGGTGCCCCTCACCGGCATGGTGGCGGCCACCAGCGTGGGCGTGGTGGGCGATGACGTGCTGTTGGACCTGTGCTACGAGGAAGACTCGCGCGCCCACGTGGACTTCAACGTGGTGATGACCGACGCCGGTGAGTTCGTGGAGGTGCAGGGAACCGGCGAGGAGCGCCCCTTCCCCCGTGCCACCCTGGACACCATGCTGGAGCTGGCGGCATCAGGCGTGCAGCGCCTGTGCGCCGCCCAGAAGTCTGTCATCGCCACCCTCTAGCCTGACGCCTGGGCCCGACATGCGTTCCCCCTGGTAGGGCCGGATGGCCCCCGCGCGCGAAGTGCCGGTGTGGGCCGAGCTCTAGAAGGAGACCCTGATGCGCACCCTCCCCTTGGTCCTCCTGGCATCCCTGGCCGTGCTACTAGCCGCTTGCACCGGCGCCGCGACGCCCACCGCCAGCCCGGCGCCATGGCCCACGGCAACCCTTTCGTCCTCCAGCGTGCCCGCCAGCCTGCCAGACGTGGCCTCGGTGGTGGAGCGCGTGCTCCCCGGCGTCGTGCAGGTGCTGGCCACGGTGGAGCAGCGTGACTTCTTCGGCCGCCTCACCGAGGGCACCTCCCAGGGCTCCGGCGTACTGTTCGATGCCGAGGGGCACATCCTCACCAACAACCACGTGGTGGAGGGCGCCAAGACGGTGGAGGTGGTGCTCCATTCCGGGGAGACGATCCCCGTCAAGGTGGTGGGCACCGACCCGCGCACCGACCTGTCCGTCCTCAAGGCAGACCCCTCTGACGTGGCCGACCTGCCCGTGGTGCCCCTGGGCGACACCGACGCCATGCGCATCGGCGACTGGGTCATCGCCATCGGTTCGCCCCTGGGCTACGAGGGCTCCGTCACCGTGGGCATCGTCAGTTCCAAGGGCCGCTCCCTCGACCTGGACTCGACCATCACGCTCTATGACCTGGTCCAGACCGACGCGGTTATCAACCCCGGCAACTCCGGTGGCCCGCTGCTGAACCTGCGGGGCGAGGTCATCGGCATCAACACGGCCATCATCCGGGG
>JAYNIL010000041.1:0-14724 GCA_038109085.1 Chloroflexota bacterium | reverse complement strand
GACGTGGCCGTCGCCTGCGTGGGCGGCGGCTCCAACTCCATGGGCCTCTTCCACCCGTTCATCAACGACGCCTCGGTGCGCCTGGTGGGCGTGGAGGCGGGCGGGGAGGGGGTGGCCACGGGCCACCATGCGGCGAGCATCGTGGGTGGGAGCCCCGGCGTGCTCCACGGAGCGATGAGTTACATCCTCCAGGACCCCGACGGGCAGATCATCGAGACCCACTCCATCTCTGCTGGGCTCGATTACCCCGGTGTGGGGCCGGAGCACGCTTGGCTGCGGGATGCGGGGCGGGCCGAGTACGTGAGCATCACGGATGAGGAGGCCGTTGAGGCCTTCAAGCTCACCTGCCGCCTGGAGGGCATCATCCCGGCGCTGGAGTCCTCCCACGCCATTGCGTACACCGTGCGCACCCTGGCCCCCGCGCTGAGCGCCGACCAGTCGGTGCTGGTGTGCCTGTCGGGGCGGGGAGACAAGGACATGGGCACCATCATGGCGCTGGACGCGGAGCAGGGCGCCAGGTAGCCGTCCGTCCAGCGCGTTGACACGGCTCGGGCTCGCGTAGAGGATAGACTCAGCAGCTGACGGGAGTGCGCATGGACGGGTATACCGTGAACTGGACGGCGGTAGCATTGGCTGCCATCGTCGGCACCGTGGCCATGGGCCTCATGCTCGCCGCCTCCTGGCTGCTCTCCCCCCGGCGTCCCTCCGCAGAGAAGGGCATCCCCTACGAATCGGGCATCCTCCCCTCCCAGCTGGGATGGACGCAGCTGCATGTGCGCTACTACGTGTACGCGCTGCTCTTCTTGGTGTTCGACGTGGAGGTGGTCTTTCTCTTCCCGTGGGCGGTGGTGTTCCTGGAGTCGGCGGGGTACGTCTTCTACGCCATGGTGCTGTTCATCGCCATCTTGCTGTTCGCCGTGGCCTACGCCTGGCGCAAGGGGGCCCTCCAATGGCGCTAGACCCGCAGCATCAGGTGCCCACGGGCGCGGTGCCCATGACCTGGCACCGCGAGAAGGGCGGTCGCTTCTTCGACTCCCCGGAGGAGGGGGGCATCTCCACCGGGAAGGGCAACCACCCCGCACCCGCGCGGGTGCGGGCCGTGGTGCCCGGCGTGGTGCTCACCACCCTGGACGAGCTCTCGGCCCGGGCGCGCTCCAACTCCCTCTTCACCCTCACCTTTGGGCTGGCGTGCTGCGCCATCGAGATGATCTCCACCCATAACGCCCACCACGACTTCGACCGTTTCGGCGTGGTGACGTGGCCCTCCCCCCGCCATGCCGACGTGATGATCGTGGCCGGCACCGTGGTGAAGAAGATGGCCGAGCCCATCAAGCTGCTCTACGAGCAGATGCCCGACCCCAAGTGGGTCATCGCCATGGGCACCTGCGCCACCTCCGGTGGGCCCTACTACCGCTCCTACTCGGTGGTGATGGGCGTCGACCAGCTGATCCCCGTGGACATCTACATCCCCGGCTGTCCACCCCGCCCCGAGGCGCTGATGGACGGCATCCTCAAGCTCCAGGAGAAGATCAAGCGCGATGCTCGGGAGAAGAACGGCTGATGAGCGAGCAGGAACCGCAGGCGGGCGCTGACAAGACGCCTGCAGAGCGACCCGCCCGCCACGGCCCTCCCGTGGCGGAGGCGCCCCAGGTGCTGGACGCGCGCGGGCAAGCCTCGGCCAAGCTGTTGGCCCAGGCGGCGGGGGCGCACGCGCTGGCCTCCGGGGGCGGGCACGACACGCCGTGGGTGCGCGTTGCGTCCGAGCACCTGGTGGACGTGGCCAAGCGCCTGCGTGACGGGGCCTTTGGGGCGCAGATGCTGCACCTGATCGCCGCCGTGGACTACGAAGAGCGCATCGAGGTGAACTACCTGTTCCTCTCGGCCACCAAGGGCCACACGGGACAGGTGAAGGTTGACGTGAGTCCCGATGCGCCCGAGCTGCCCTCCCTCACGGGACTGTGGACGGCAGCGGGCTGGTTTGAGCGCGAGACGCACGATCTGTTCGGCGTAGTGTTCGAGGGCAACCCGGACCTGTCCCCCCTGCTGCTGTACGAGGGGTTCGAGGGCCACCCGGGCCTGCGCTCCTATCCCTTCAACGACTACCAGGAGTGGTAGGCATGACCACCGGGCAGCACACCGACACCCTGGACATGATGCTGAACATGGGGCCGCAGCACCCCGCGACCCACGGCGTCTTCCGCATGGTCCTCGCCCTGGACGGCGAAGAGGTGGTGGACGTCATCCCCCACATCGGCTATCTGCATCGGGGGAGTGAGAAGCTGTGCGAGGGCGAGTCCTACGGGCAGGTAATCACCCTGTTCGACCGGATGGACTACGTCTCCAACATCAACAACGAGCTCGCCTTCGTGCGCGCCGCCGAGCGGCTCATGGACATCGAGGTGCCGGAGCGCGCCTCCTACGTCCGCGTCATCCTGGCCGAGCTGAACCGAATCGCCTCCCACCTGCTCTTCCTGGGCACCTACGCCATCGACCTGGGCGCCATCACGCCCATCATGTACGCCTTCCGCGACCGCGAGCGCATCCAGGCCCTCTTCGAGGCGACTACGGGCGCGCGCATGATGCACAACTACCTGCGCATTGGCGGGCTTAAGGAGGACACCCCGGCGGACTTTGACGTACGCGTGAGCGAGCTGCTGGACCAGCTGCGCGCCGGGGTGGACGAGATAGACCGGCTCCTCTCGCTCAACGAGGTGTTCCTGGCCCGCACCAAGGGCGTGGGCATCATCGCCGGGCCGACGGCGCTGGCCTGCGGCCTGTCCGGCCCGAGCCTGCGCGGCTCAGGCGTGGCGTATGACGTGCGCAAGGACCACCCTTACGAGGTCTACCCGTACCTGGCATTCAACGTGCCCGTGGGCAGCACGGGCGACTGCTGGGACCGCTACTACTGCCGCCTGCTGGAGTGCCGCGAGTCCATCTCCATGGTGGCCCAGTGCCTGGAGCAGATGGAGGCCGGGCCCATCCGCGCCGCCGGGCGGCGCATCGCGCGCCCCCCACGCGGCGAGGTGTACGTCCACTCGGAGAATCCCCGTGGTGACATCGGGGTGTTCCTGGTCAGTGACGGCACGGACAAGCCCTACCGGGTGAAGGTGCGCCCGCCGTCCTTCTGCAACCTGGTGGGCCTCAAGCTCATGATGGAAGGGGCCTACGTGGGCGACGCGGTCTCCATCCTGGGCTCGCTGGACATCGTGCTGGGGGAGGTGGACCGCTGATGTCCTCCCGACCCGCGCAACTGGTACTGTTGGCCGGCATCGCCGTGGGGGTCGCCGCCGTGTTCGGCGGCTTCATCGCCGTCACCCGCTGGCTGGGTGAGCCCCAGGAACTGGGGGCGCTTACGCTGGTGCAGTTCGCAGTGGCGCTGCTGGCGCTGGTGACGCTGCTGGCGGTGGCGGGCATGTCGCTGGTGTGGCTGGAGCGCAAGGAGCTGGGCCGCATGCAGGGCCGCCCCGGCCCCACGCGCGTCGGCCCCTTCGGGCTGCTCCAGCCGGTGGCGGACGCGGGCAAGCTCCTCTTCAAGGAGGACGTCGCCCCGGGCGAGGCCTCTAAGCTCATCTTCTTCGCCTCCCCGCTGCTAATCATGGTGCCGGGGCTCATGGTCTGGCTCACGGTGCCCCTGGGCCCGACGCTGGTGGTGCGCTCGCTGGACCTGGGCATCTTCTTCTTCGTGTCCATATCGGTGCTGTCCATCGTGGGGCTGGTGCTCGCGGGTTGGTCGTCCCACTCCAAGTACGCGGTGCTGGGCGGCATCCGCGCCGCTGCGCAGATGGTCTCCTACGAGATACCGCTCATCATGGCCGTCCTGGGCGTGGTGGTGCTGGCGGGGAGCATGCGCTTCGATGACGTGGTGGCGCTGCAGGACAGCGCGCCGTACATCGCGCTGCTGCCCGCGGCCTTCGCCGTTTTCCTGGTGGCGGGCCTGGCTGAGGTGGGCCGCACCCCCTTCGACATCTACTTCGCCGAGTCGGAGCTGGTGGGTGGGCCGTTCGTCGAGTACTCCGGAGCGCACTGGGCGGTGATGCTGTTGGCCGAGTACCTGAACACCTTCCTGGTGGGCGCGCTGGCGGCGCTGCTCTTCCTGGGCGGGTGGCGCTGGCCCTTCGGTGACCTGCCCTTCGGCGCTGCCGTCGCCCTGATGCTGGCCAAGACCTATCTGGTGGTGGCGGTGATCTTCTGGGGCCGGGCCACCTATCCGCGCCTGCGCCTGGACCAGCTCATGGGTCTGGGCTGGAAGGTGCTGCTGCCCCTCTCCTTCGCGTCGATCCTAGCCACGGCGGTACAGCGCTTCTACGGCTGGCCCGCTTGGACGCTGACGCTCCTCTCGCTGGCGCTGCTGGCGGTGCCCATCGCCCTACAGGTGCGCGGGCAGGGCCGCCCGGCCAGCGCCTACGCGGAGCGAATGCGCGCCGGCGCCGTGGCCGTCCCCGCAGCACCACGGCCGGAGCGCTCGGCCTTTGAGCAGCCCCCCGAGGGTGGAGAGGACGGAGCATGAAAGCCTCGCTGCGTGGCCTCGCCACCTCCTTCCGCTGGCTCTTCCGGCGCACGGTGACGGCCCAGTACCCGGACCAGCACCTTGCGGTGCAGGACCGGTACATGGGCTTCCCCGCCTTGCTGTGGGACGAGACGGCGGGCGAGCCGTTCTGCACAGGCTGCATGGTGTGCGTGCGCGAGTGCCCCACCCAGTGCATGTCCGCCCAGATGCACGACAACCCGCACTTCGCCGACGGCACCAGCCACCGGCGCAAGATCATCGAGAACTTCTCCATCAACCTGAACCGCTGCATCCTGTGCGGGGTGTGCGCCGAGGTGTGCGCCCTGGACGCCATCGAGATGTCCCACGAGCACGAGCTGGCGAGCTACGCCCGCGCCGGTGCGCGGGCGGACCTTGCCATCCTGATCTCCCAGGGGCGCCGGTACATGGACGAGACGGGTTGGAGCGCCAAGAACCCGGAGAAGAACGTGGCGGGCGTGGCGCTGGAGAAGGCCAAGCAGGCTGCCGCCGCCAAGGCCGCTGCGGCCATGCCCGCGGCTGACGCGCCTACGGGCCCGGAAGGGGGGGAATAGCCATGGAGCTGGCGCTCTTCGTCATCGCTGCAGCCCTATCGGTCGGCGGCGCCATCGGCGTGGTGATGGTGAACAACGTGGTGCACGCCGCCGTCTACCTGCTCATCGCCATGCTGGGCGTGGCTGCCGCCTTCGTGCTGCTCTACGCCGAGTTCCTGGCCCTGGTGCAGCTGCTTATCTACGGCGGTGCCGTGACCATGGTCATCCTCTTCGCCCTGATGCTCACGCGCCGCTCCGCCCACGAGGAGCAGGCCCATCACGTGCGCTGGCCCATCGCCGCGGGCGTGTCTGTGGGGGTGTTCGGGCTACTGGCGTCGGCATCGCTGCTGGAAGCGGGGCGGTTCAACAGCGCGGAGCGCTCGGGCATCGGCCTGGAGGAATTGGGCCGCACCCTCTTCGAGGAGTGGGCCATCCCCTTCGAGGTGGCCTCCCTGGTGCTGCTCATCGCCGTGGTGGGCGCCATCGTAATCGGCCGGGCGGGCCGCGCCGAGGACATTGCCAGCCCCGAGGGAGCACCGCCCCGCCATGTTCGCCCGGGCACGGGCAGGGGTGAGGCGCGATGACGCTGCTGCACTTTCAGCTGCTGGCGGCCGCACTCTTCAGCCTCGGTCTGTACGGGGTGCTGGCGCGGCGCAACGCGGTACTGGTGCTCATGGGCGTGGAGCTGATGCTCAACGCGGTGAACGTGAACCTGGTGGCCTTCGCGGCCTACCGTGACATCCCCATCGCCACGGGGCAGGTCATCGCCATCTTCATCATCACCCTGGCCGCCGCCGAGGTGGGCCTGGCGCTGGCGGTGGTGCTGCGGCTGTTCCGCTCGCACGGGTCGGCCGACGTGGACGCCATCCGGGGGATGCGGGGCTAGCATGCAGAACGCCTGGCTGATTCCGCTGTTCCCCACGGTCGCCTTCGTTGTGTTGGCGCTCTTCCGGCGCTTCCTGCCCGGCCAGGGCAAGTGGCTGGCAATCGCCGCCGTCATGGCGGCGTTCATCGCCGCCTGGCCGGTGCTGTTCGACATGCTCGGCCTGGGCGTGGGCCCTTACCACTTCCCGCGCGAGTGGTTCAGCGCGGGGCCCCTTTCTATCGGCTGGGGCACCCTGGTGGACCCGCTCACGGTGGCCATGCTGCTGCTGGTGACCTTCGTCTCGGTGCTGGTGCAGGTCTACTCCCTGGGTTACATGCGCCATGAGGTGAAGGGCCGCCGGGGTTCGCACGTGGCCGACGACCCGCGCATCGGCTGGTACTACGCCGCGCACTCGCTCTTCACGGCCAGCATGCTCACCCTGGTGCTGGCGGACAACCTGCTGCTGCTGTACGTGGCGTGGGAGCTGGTGGGGCTGTGCTCCTACCTGCTCATCGGCTTCTGGTACGAGCGCCCCGCCGCGGTGGGAGCCGCCAAGAAGGCGTTCATCACCACCCGCGTGGGTGATGTGGGCCTGCTGATCGGCATCGCGCTGCTGGTGGCCCACACGGGCACCTTCGACATCTCCGCCAACCTGGAGATGGTGGAGCATGGGGAGCTCTCCTCAGGCATCACCACTCTAGTGGCGCTGCTCCTGTTCGCCGGTGCGGTGGGCAAGAGTGCTCAGTTCCCCCTGTTCGTGTGGCTGCCCGACGCCATGGAGGGCCCCACCCCCGTGAGCGCGCTGATCCACGCCGCCACCATGGTGACGGCGGGCGTGTTCCTGGTGGCTCGTCTGCTCCCGCTGTACGAGGCCAGCGAGGCCGCCCGATACACGGTGGCCAGTGTGGGCCTCGTCTCCGGCCTCATGGGCGCGACGATGGCCCTGGCTGCAACGGACCTCAAACGCATCCTCGCCTTCTCCACCATGAGCCACCTGGGCTTCATGTTCCTGGCGCTGGGCGCGGGTGGGTACACCGCCGCGACGTTCCACCTGCTCACTCATGGTGTGTCCAAGGCGATGCTCTTCCTTGCCGCGGGTTCGGTGATGCACGCTCTGCACGATGAGACGGACATTCGGCGCATGGGCGGGCTCGCCCGGCGCATGCCCATCACCGGCACGGCCTTCGTGCTGGGGGCACTGGCCCTTTCCGGTGTACCGCCTCTGGCCGCCTTCTGGAGCAAGGACGAGATACTGGTGGCGGTGGCGAGCGGCCTCAACCCGCTGTTCCTGGTGGGCTTCCTGCTGGCCATCGTCCTCTCGGCCCTCTACATGGCCCGCGCGATGCGCATCGCCTTCTTCGGGGAGCACCGTGCGGACGCCGCCCATGCCCACGAGTCGGGCTGGACGATGAAGGGCCCGCTGGCGCTGCTTACCGTCTGCACAGTGCTGGTGGGGCTAGTGGCCCTGCCGCTGGGCTTCGACGGCATCGGCTCCTTCCTGTTCGAGGCGGGCCACGGCCCCCACGCCTTTAAGGCCGATGCGGTGTGGATGCCCGTGGGCATCGCGCTCGCTCTGGCGGGCCTGGGGCTGGGTTGGTGGCTGTACGACCGCGCTCTGGAGCGCGTGGACGCCCTGCGCACTCGTTTCGGCGCGCTGGCGCGCACGTTCGAGCGGCGCTACTACCTGGACCCCCTCTACCAGTGGGTGGTGGACAGGGTGGTGCTGGCCGCCGGGCGCCTCATCGCGGTGTTCGACCGGCGCTGGGTGAACGATGTGGGCATGGACGGGCCCGGGGTGGCGACCCTGGCCGTGGGCACGCGGCTGCGGATGCACGTGTCCGGCTTCTTCGCCGACTATGGCCTCGCGGTGGCGGCTGGGGCTATCGCCCTGGCCCTGCTGCTCTGGCTGGGGGCCTAGCGCATGGGCTACTTCGAGCGCCACGTACTGGAATCGCTGGTCTACCTGCCCATGCTGACGGCACTGGTGCTGCTGGCGCTGCCCGCCAAGGGGCGGAGCCTGATCCGCGGCGTGGGCATCGCCTCCGGCGCGCTGGCGCTGGGGGGTTCCCTCTACGCCTTCGTGGCCTACGACCAGGGTGCCGGCGGCTTCCAGCTGGTGCGGGTGTACCCGTGGATGGCGGGCCTGGGCATCGACTTCCGGCTGGGGGTGGATGGCATCGGGGCGCTCATGGTGCTGCTCACGGGGGTGGTCACCTTCGCGGCGTCCATAGTTGCCGCCAACCGTGACGAGGACCCCAAGGCCTACTACGTGCTGCTGAACCTGCTGGTGGCGGGGGTTTACGGCACCTTTGTCTCCACGGACCTGTTCTTCTTCTTCTTCTTCTATGAACTGGCCATCGTACCGATGTACCTGCTCATCGCCATGTGGGGCTCCAGCTCGGTCTTCCCGTCCTTCTCCCGCACCAAAGAGTACGCAGCCCTTAAGCTGGTGCTGATGATCGTTGCCGCCAGCGTGCTGGTTTGGATCGGCATCATCGCCATCTACGTGCGCTCGGAGGCGGGCACCTTCGACATCGCGGCGCTCTCCCAGGCCGCCCAGGACGGGCGTCTGGACGCCGGGTTCCAGCGTTGGGTCTTCCCGCTGGTTATGGTTGGCTTCGGCCTGCTGGCGGGCATGTGGCCGTTTCACACTTGGTCGCCCGACGGCCACGTCTCCGCGCCTACCTCCGTGAGCATGCTGCATGCCGGGGTGCTGATGAAGCTGGGCGCCTTCGGCATCATCCGTGTGGGGATGCAGCTGCTCCCCCAGGGCATGGATGACTGGTCGCTAGTGCTGTTCATCATCGGCACTATCAACGTGGTGTATGGGGCCGTCTCCGCCCTGGCCCAGACAGACCTCAAGTATGTCATCGGCTACTCCAGCGTGAGCCACATGGGCTACGTGCTCATGGGCCTGGGCACCCTGGATAGCGTGGGCGTCACCGGGGCTTCACTCCAGATGTTCTCTCACGGGGTGATGACGGCCCTGTTCTTCACTCTGGTGGGGGCAATCTACGAGCGCTCCCACACCCGCGACTCGCTGGTGCTCAACGGGCTGGCCTCGCGCATGGGCTGGGCCTCGGGCTTGTTTATCCTGGCGGGCCTGGCCTCCCTGGGGCTTCCCGGCCTGTCCGGCTTCGTGGCCGAGGTGCTAGTGTTCGTCGGGGCCTTCCGCACCGAGCCGGTGCTGGGCGCCATCGGCATCGCGGGTGCGGCCATCACTGCTGTGTATATCCTGCGGCTGGTGGGCCGGGTGTTCTTCGGCACGCCGGATAAGCAGTGGGACCACCTGCACGATCTGAACCTGCGCGAGGGGATCGCCGCAGCGAGCCTGGTGATCCCCGTGGTGGTGGTGGGCATCTTCCCCGCGCCCTTCCTAGATGTGCTGCGTCCGGGCGTGGCGGCGGTGCTCGCGGGGATCGGGGGCTAGGCGATGCACACCGACTTCTCCCTACTGCTCCCCGAGTTCCTTCTGGCTGGCCTGGCCCTGGCGGTGCTGGTGGTGGACATGGCGCTGCCCCAGGCATGGGTGCACCGGCGCTCCGACGTCGCGGCGCTCATCGCCGTGGTGGGCATGGCGCTGGTGCTGGCCGTCACGCTGCTCACCGGCACCGACAACGCCGGGTTCCTGTATGACCAGCTCCTGTTCACTGACCGGTTCGCCCTCCTGTTCAAGGTGCTCTTCCTGGGCACGGGTATCGCGGTGAGCTGGATGTCCCAGGAGTACGTGGGCGCCAAGATGCGCCACCCTGGAGAGTTCCACGCATTGGTAGTGCTGGCGGTGCTGGGCGCCGGGCTGATGGCCTCCGCGGGAGAACTGCTCACCGCCTACATCGCCATCGAGCTGCTCTCCTTCGCCCTCTACGTGCTGGTGGGCCTGGGACGGGGCGATAGGCGCTCGGCGGAGGCCGTCACCAAGTACGTGTTGCTGGGGGCGGTTTCCTCGGCGGTGATGCTGTTCGGCATCTCGCTGCTGTACGGGGCCACGGGCCAGACGTCCTTCCGTGACCTGCAGGTGCCCGGGGCGTGGACCCCGTTGCCCATCGTGGGCTTCGCCTTCCTGGTGGCGGGGTTGGGCTTCAAGTTGTCCGCCGTTCCCTTCCACCTCTGGACGCCCGACGTGTACGAGGGTGCACCCACCCCGGTGACCGCGCTCATCTCCGTCCTCTCCAAGTCGGCCACCGTGGCGCTGGTGATCCGGTTCCTGGCCGAGGGGGCCATGGTTTACCAGGACCACTGGCAGGGTGCGCTGGCGATACTGGCTGTGCTCACCATGATGGTGGGCACCCTCACTGCCATGGCGCAGACCAACGTGAAGCGCCTGCTGGCCTACTCCTCCGTCACCCAGGTGGGCTTCGTGCTCGTGGGCCTCGCGGCGCTGTCCGAGGGCTCGGCCAACGCCATCGCGCTACACCTGGCGGGGTACGCCTTCACCAACCTGGCGGCCTTCACCGTGGTCTCCATGGTGGAGGTGCGCGCCGGGCGCGAGTCCATCGCGGGCTACGCGGGCCTGGCCGCCTCCTCGCCCTTCGCAGCCATGGTGCTCACCGCCGCGCTCTTTTCACTCGCAGGCCTGCCCATCTTCGCGGGCTTCATCACCAAGTTCGCCCTGTTCACCGCAGCCGCCCAGGAAGGGCTGCTGTGGCTGGTCGCCATCGCGGTGTTGGCCTCACTCATCTCGCTCTACTACTACCTGCGCATCGTGCGGGCCATGTACGTGGACAAGGCCGAGGCGGGCACTCCCCTGGCGAGCCGCCTGCATCTGAGCCCGGTGAGCGCCGCGCTGGCCTGGGCGCTGCTGGCGGGCACCATCGCTGTGGGCGTCTACCCGGGGCCGCTGGCGGGCTGGATCGACGCCGCAACCAACGCCCTGGGCCCCTTCCTGGGCTCCTAGCCCACGCCCGTGGCAGGGCGCGTTCGCTCTGCTAGAATGCCCCTGCCCCCTCGGGGGGCGAGCCATGAGCAGCGATCCAGTTCCCACACCACCGCCCCTCGCGGACGCCAACGGACGGGCGCTCATCATCGCCGTCATCGGCGGGGGCGCCCCACCTGCCAGCGCCATCCCGCTGGCCGAAGAGGTGGGCCGTGAGTTGGCCTGTGCCGGCGCAACGGTGGTGTGCGGGGCCGGCGGCGGGGTGATGGAGGCAGTGTGCCGCGGGGCCAAGGAGGCCGGGGGCACCACCATCGGCATCCTGCCCGGCAGCGACCCCGCTGACGCCAATGGTCACGTGGACATTCCCATCTGTACCGGTATGGGTTATGCGCGCAATGTCATCGTCGTGAAGACGGGGCGGGCTGTCATCGCCGTGGATGGGGCCTATGGCACACTCTCGGAGATAGGCCACGCCCTGGGCGATGGCATCCCCGTCATCGGCCTGAAGACCTGGCAATTGCCCCGCCGCGACGACCTGCCCCTGCAGGTGGTGCATGCGGACACCCCTGCAGAGGCGGTGGCCCTTGCCATCGAGGCGGCCCAACAGCGCGATGCGCGCGAGCGCACCCGGCTGCATTAGGAACACACGCACCCCGCGGTCTCGGCCGCACACGGAAGGAGCCAGCAGACATGGCGCGCATCACCGATATCCACGCCAGAGAGATACTCGACTCACGCGGCCTGCCCACGGTTGAGGCCGTGGTGGGGCTGGAGGACGGCTCGAACGGGTGGGCCGCGGTGCCCTCCGGGGCCAGCACCGGCTCCCACGAGGCGCTGGAGCTGCGCGACGGCGATGCGTCCCGCTACGGCGGCAAGGGCACCCGCCAGGCGGTGAAAAACATCCGCGAGCAGATAGCCCCGGTGGTGCGCGGGCTCGACGCCGCCGATCAGGTGGCCGTTGACCGCGCCATGCTGACCCTGGACGGGACTTCTGATAAGTCCACCCTGGGCGCCAACGCCACCCTGGCCGTATCGCTGGCCACGGCCCACGCCAACGCGGCCTCGCTGCGACAACCTCTCTATCGCACCCTGGCCACGGCGGCGCCCGTGCTGCCTGCGCCGATGCTGAACGTGCTCAACGGTGGCAAGCACGCCATGGACTCCACGGACTTCCAGGAGTTCATGGTGATGCCGCTGGGCTTCAACTCCTTCGAGGAGGCGCTGCGCGCCGGGGCGGAGATCTACCAGGCGCTGCGGGGCATCGTGGCCAAGGCGGGCAAGTCCACCAACGTGGGGGACGAGGGCGGCGTCGCTCCCTCTCTGCCCACCAACGAGGCGGCGCTGGAGCTGCTGGTGGAGGCCATCGCCAAGGCGGGCTACGAGCCCGGCGCGCAGATAGCGCTGGCGCTGGACGTGGCATCGTCTGAGCTCTACCAGGACGGGCGCTACCGGCTGGAGCGCGAGGGGCGCACCCTGACCAGCGCGCAGATGGTGGACTACTACGAGGACTTGGTGAACCGCTATCCCATCGTCTCCATCGAGGACGGCCTGTTCGAGGACGACTGGGAGGGCTGGTCGCTGCTCACCCAGCGCCTGGGCGGACGCGTGCAGCTGGTGGGCGATGACCTGTTCACTACCAACACCGAGCGCATCGCCCGCGGCATCCGCGAGACGGCGGGCAACGCGGTGCTGGTGAAGCTGAACCAGATCGGCACCCTCACCGAGACGCTGGAGGCCATCACCATGGCCCAGGGCGCGGGCTGGAACGCGGTCATCTCGCACCGCTCCGGAGAGACGGAGGACACCACCATCGCGGACCTGGCGGTGGCAACGGGCGCGGGACAGATAAAGACCGGCGCACCGGCGCGCTCGGAGCGGGTGGCCAAGTACAACCGGTTGCTGCGCATCCAGGATGAGTTGGGTGCCGATGCCCGCTACGCGGGCGCGGGGCCATTCGCCAGGCTGAGTGGGCGCTGAGGCTGAATGCGCGTTGATTCGCCCCTGAGGGGGCGCTAGCATAGGATGCCCGCCGGTGAGCGGCGTCACGAACAACCCTGGAGGAGAGCGCATGACCACGCGCATCGGCATCAACGGCTTCGGCCGGATCGGCCGTCAGGTGCTGCGGGCCACCCTGGAGCGGCACCCCGACGAGCTGGAAGTCGTGGCCGTCAACGACCTGGCCAGCACCAGCACCAACGCCCACTTGTTCAAGTACGACACCAACTACGGCGTCTACCACGGCGAGGTGAAGGCGGGTGAGGGTTCCATCTCCATCGATGGGCGCACTATCAGGTCCCTCTCGGAGCGCGACCCGGCCAAGCTGCCGTGGGGCGACCTGGGCGTTGACCTAGTGGTGGAGTCTACCGGCATTTTCACAAACGCCGAGAAGGCTGCGGCGCACATCGAGGGTGGCGCCAAGAAGGTCATCATCTCCGCCCCGGCCAGCAACGAGGACAAGACACTGGTCCTCGGAGTCAACGCCGACCAGTACGACAAGTCCAAGCACCACGTGGTCTCCAACGCCTCCTGCACCACCAACTGCGTGGCGCAGATGGTGAAGGTGCTCAACGACTCCTTCGGCATCCGCCACGGGCTGATGACCACGGTGCACGCCTACACCAACGACCAGCAGATATTGGACCAGACCCATCCCGACCTGCGCCGCGCCCGCGCCGCCGCGCAAAACATCATCCCCACCTCCACCGGCGCGGCCAAGGTGGTGGGTGTGGTGATTCCGGAGCTCAATGGCAAGATCCACGGCACCGCCCTGCGCGTGCCCGTCTCCACCGGCTCCATAACCGACTTCACCGCTGACCTGGGCCGCAAGGTCACGGCAGCCGAGGTGAACGCGGCGTTCAAGAAGGCGTCCGAGACGAACCTGAAGGGCATCCTGGCCTACACCGAGGACCCCATCGTCTCCTCGGACATCAAGATGAACCCGGCCTCCTGCATCTTCGATGCCCTGGCCACCATGGTGATGCAGGACGATATGGTCAAGATCTTCGGCTGGTACGACAACGAGTGGGGCTACTCCTGCCGTACGTCGGACCTGGCCGCGTTCATGGCGTCCAAGGGTTTCTAGCCCCCAACCCGGCAATGTCCATCGAGAGGGGCGGCGCACACGCGCCGCCCCTCTTCTCTTCTGCGAGCGGAGAGGGGCCTTTCCGGCAGGCGCGCGGGCTAGAATGGGCGCGCCATGCAGCCCCCTCGCGCCCGCACCCTGCTCCCACCGCGCCAGCGCTGGCCCGCCCTGGCCGCCCTGGCGCTGGTGCTCCTGGCGCTGGTGCTGCGGTTGCCGGGCCTCAACTGGGACGGGGGGAACTTCTTCCACCCCGACGAGCGCTCGCTCTACCTGCGCGCCGAGCAGATGTACGACACGCTCACTGATGCGCCCAACTGGCGAGCTGACGCCAACCGGGACTTCCCGCTTGATACGCCGGGCTGGCCTTCGCCCGCCACCTTCCTCGATCCTGACGCGAGCCCCCTGAACCCCCATTGGTATCCCCTCGGTTCGGTGCTCATCTACGTGCTGGTGGCCCTGCGCTTCGTGCTCGAGGCGTTCATGGAGCAGGTGCGCCTCCAGGACCTGGCCACGGCGGGACGAGCGTTGGCGGCCTGCGCCGACGCGGGCACCGTGGGCCTGCTGTTCCTGCTGGGCCGGCGCCTCTACGGCGCGCGTACCGGCCTGCTGGCGGCCCTGCTCGGCGCGCTGAGCGTGGGGGCGATCCAGCTGGCGCATGTCTACCGGCCGGAGCCCTTCGTGGTGCCGCTGGCGCTGGGCCTCTTCTGGTGGCTCATCAACCTGACCGAGCGGGGCGGGCGGCGCGAGCACCTGATGGTGGGGCTGTTCGTCGGCCTCTCCTTCGCCCTGCGCGGCTCCTCGCTCCCCCTGCTGGCCCCCTTGGCGCTGGTGTACGCGGCGCTGGTG
>JAYNIL010000040.1:0-14888 GCA_038109085.1 Chloroflexota bacterium | reverse complement strand
TTAGCATGGTGCGCCCGAGTGACCGAGCACCAAATTTACTGGTAGTATCCGGCTCGCGTTGTTCCAGCTGTGGCTCGGTCAATCGCCGCGCAACATCTGGAAGCAATTGCTCCACAAATCGCAATAGGTTGACATAGCGATCCATCTTTAGGCCAGGTGAGAGATGACTGGTTAGATGGCTTGATGGTAATCAGGATTGCCAGATTTTAATGCCGTGATGTACGGGCGCAGACGAGGAGAATGTCATGGCCAAAGTTGTGCTAGTTGAGACATGCACGCACTCTCCATTCCTTTACACGGAGCCGGATAAATGGAACGTAATACGCTCCAAGAGGCCTACATCGGACCGCAACCCGTGGACCAGTGAAGAGGAGAACGCTGCCCAGTGGGACCGCATCCACAAGGCCTTCGGGACGCTGAAAGCCAAGATGGAGGAGGCCAAGCCCGACGTCATCCTCATCTTCGGGGACGACCAGATCGAGCAGTTCGACTTCGGCAACTTCCCAGGCTTCGCCATCTTTGCAGGTGACGAGTACGAGGGCTACCGCACCTTCCCGCGCGAGGGCATCGTGCCCGGCCAGCGCGGCGATTGGGTAGAGAAAACGCCGGACACCTGGGCCAAGGTCTCCGGCTACCCGGCCCTGGCCAAGCATCTTGCGGTGCAGCTGGTGCACCGTGAATTCGACCTTTCCTTCATGCTGGACTGGCCCAACAAGCAACACGGAGTTGGTCATGCATTCATGCGCCCGCTGCACTACATGGTGCCGGACTACTCCATCCCAGTTATTCCCTTCTACATCAACTGCTTCTACGGCCCCCAGCCCACGGCCAACCGCTGCTACAAGCTCGGCAAGGCCATCCGCGAGATCATCGAGGCCTGGCCTGAAGACGTGCGCGTCGCAGTCATCGGCTCGGGTGGCCTATGGCACACCCCCGGCAACCCCGTCTCCTACCTGAACGAAGAGTTTGACGGCGTCGTCCTAGAGGCGGTACGCGAGGGGAACGCCAAGAAGCTGGCTGACCACTTCGACCAGTACACCGACCACTTCATCGACGACTTTGATGACTCCACCCGACCCTGGGTAGACGGTGGAACGGGCATGTACCACGGCATCGGCTCCGGCACTGGTGAGATCCGCAACTGGGCCGCAGCGGCGGCAGTGGCGGACGGGAAGCCCGGTACTATCGTGGACTACATCACCCTCTACTCCTCGCCCATCGGCGTCGGCTTCGCTTACTGGGACAACCCCTAGTCCGCGTTCTCCTTTCGTCAATTCCAAGAGGGGGCGCATGAGCGCCCCCTCTGTCGTTGCCCGTCGGGCGTGGCGCGCGGGTGCTCCAGCGGCTAGCCTGGGGGCCATGACCACCAGCCCCCAGCGCCCCTCGCGCCTGCACGCGCTGCGCAACGTGCTCTCCATGGAGCAGCGCGAGGGCTACCAGGCACGCGCGGTGGCGGGCGGGTTCGACCGGTTTCTCGCCACGCTGCGCCGAGAGGCCGTCCATGACCCAGCCCTGCGCGCCCTGGACGCCCAGGGGCTCCTGAGCATCGAGTACGAGTCGGTGAGCGCAGAGCAGCGCCGCAAGTGGGCCGTGGCCGTGGAGCGCGTCATCGGCCCGCCGCCCACGGCGCCCGCTCCGGTGCACACCCGCCGCCCGCCACCCACGCCGCCCCCGGTGCCCGTGGAGCCGGTGGGGCTGGACGACCCGCTGGACCGCCTGCCCGGCGTCTCCCGGGTGCTGGCTGGGCGCCTGGGCGAGCGGGGGGTGCACACGGTGCGTGACCTGGTGACCCACTACCCGCTGCGCCACCTGGACTACTCGGCCCGGCGCACCGTGGCGCAGCTCCAACCGGGGCAGGAACAGACGGTGGTCGTCTCGCTGTGGGACGCGCGCGAACTGACCCTGGGCCGCCAGCGCCGCCTGCGCATCGCAGAGGCCACCGTGGGGGACGAGACGGGCAACATACGGGCCGTCTGGTTTCAGCAGCCGTGGGTGGCCGGTGCGCTGCGTCGCGCCGTGGCGGGCGCGGGGCAAGCCGTGAAGCTAGCCGTCTCTGGCAAGGTGTCGGTGTTCAACGGGCGCACCCAGTTGGACTCCCCGGAGTGGGAGGTGCTGGACGACCCGGAGACGGCCGACCTGGTGCACACGGGCCGCCTGGTGCCCGTCTACTCCAAGCCCGACCGAACCGCCGCCCGCACCATGCGTCACGCCGTGCGCGCCGCCCTCGACGCCGTCACGGTGGACGGACGCATCGCCATCGACGACCCGCTGCCCGATGAGGAGCGCACGCGCTGGGGGCTCATGGCCCTCCCGGAGGCCATCGCCCAGGCCCACTACCCCGACTCACCCGAGGCCAAGGAGGAGGCACGCCGGCGCCTGGCGTTCGACGAACTGCTGGTGCTCCAGTTGGCCATCGCCGGCCAGCGCCCCACGCCTGCCGAGGTCAGCCCCGGCGTGGCGCTGCCCCCGCGCCCGCCCGCCGTGGACACCTTCATCGCCTCCCTTCCCTTCACCCTCACCGAGGGCCAACAGCGCACGCTTGAGGAGGCGTGGACGGAGATGGCCACCGGGGCGCGGCCCATGTCGCGCCTGCTCCAGGGCGACGTGGGCGCGGGCAAGACGGTGGTGGCCGTGGCTCTGCTGCTCACCGCCGTGGCCGCCGGGTACCAGGGCGCGCTTATGGCCCCCACGGAGGTGCTGGCCGAGCAGCACTTCATCTCGGTGCGCAGGCTGCTGGGCGGGCTGGAGCACTGGGGGGGCGACGCCAACTGGTTCGCCGTGGCCCTCCCACCGCTGGAGAAGCCCGTCACCGTGGGGCTGCTCACCGGCTCAACCCGCTCGCGCGCCCGCCAGGCGCTGGCCGCCCAGGCCGCCGAGGGAGGGCTCGACATCCTCATCGGCACCCACGCCGTCATCCAGGATAACGTGGACATCCCCAACCTGGCCTTCGCCGTGGTGGACGAGCAGCACCGGTTCGGCGTGCTCCAGCGCCAGGCGCTGCGGGCCAAGGGGCGTGACCCGCACCTGCTGCTCATGTCCGCCACGCCCATCCCCCGCACCCTGGCCCTCACCCTCTACGGGGAGCTGGAGGTGAGCTCCATGCGCGAGCTGCCCTCCGGGCGCCAGGAGGTGATGACGCGCATCGTGCCCGGCGAGCGCTCCGAAGACGCCGAGCGGTTCATCGCCGAGCAGGTGGACGCCGGGCACCAGGCGTTTATCGTCTGCCCGCTCATCGACGAGTCCGAGGCCGTGCTGGCCCGCGCCGCCACCACCGAGTACGAGCGCTTGCGCACCACCACCTTGGCCGGCGTGCGCGTGGAGCTGCTCCACGGGCGCATGCCCCTAGCCGAGAAGCAGGCGGTGATGGAGTCGTTCCGGTCGGGCGAGGTGGACGTGCTGGTTAGCACGCCGGTCATCGAGGTGGGCATCGACGTGCCCAACGCCACGGTGATGCTCATCCAGGCGGCAGACCGGTTCGGCCTGGCCCAACTGCATCAGCTGCGCGGGCGCGTGGGCCGGGGCACGCACGCCTCCTACTGCTTCCTGCTGGCCGAGACGGCCTCAGAGGAGGCCCGCCAGCGGCTGGAGGTGCTGGTGCGCACCAACGACGGCTTCGAGATAGCCGAGGCCGACCTGCGCCTGCGCGGGCCCGGTGACTTCTTCGGCACGCGCCAGTCGGGCCTGCCCACCCTGCGCCACGCCCGCCTGGACGATCGCGACCTGCTAGAGTCGGCGCGGGCCGAGGCGCGTGAGCTGCTGGCGGGGGGCGCGCTGGCCGAGCGCGCGCCAGGCCTGGCCGAGGCCGTGGCGCGCTACCGCGATTCGGTGGCGCAGGAGACGGCCTAACGCCCGCCGCGGGCCCCTCGCGGGGCGTTGCCAGGGGGCCGGTGCGCGCCCATAATCCGCCCATGCTCATCAACAAGGTCGAGTGGCGCGGCATCCGCATCCCGCTGCGCCGTCCCGCCTCGGACGACGCTGCTCCCGACCGCCACACACTGTTGGTGTGGATGTTCACTGACGATGGGCGAGTGGGCGTGGGTGAGGCGGCGCCCGTGGGCCCCGGACGGCCGGGGCGCGTGCGCGACGTTGCCGAGGTGATGCACGACCTAGCCCCCGCCATGCTGGGGCTCTCGCCCATCCTGGCGCTTGACGTGACGCTGGCGCTGGCGCCCAAGGCCCCGGCGGGCGATGCGCTGCGGCTGGGGCTGGAGACGGCCGTCTTCGACCTGCTGGGCCAGGCCGGCGTGCGCCCCATCACCTCGCTCCTGGGCGGCACCATCGACTGGGTGCCCGTCCACGCCATCATCGGCTACGAGGAGCCGGAGGAGGCCGCGCGCCAGGCCGCCGAGGCCGTGGCGGGCGGCTACACCTGCGTGAAGCTCTCCCTGGGCGCCCGCGAGATGGCCCGCGACGTCGAGACCGTAGCGCTCGTGCGCGAGGCCGTGGGCCCCACGGTGGGGCTGCGTGCCGACGCCGACGAACGCTGGACCACCGAGCGCGCCATCGCCACCATCAACGCATTGGAACGGTACGGCCTGGAGTACGTGGAGCAACCGGTCATCGCCGAGGACCTAGCGGGCCTTGCGCGCATCCGGCGCTCGGTGAGCGTGCCCATCGCCGCCGACGAGGCCGTGCGACGCCTGGAGGACGCCGAGCGGGTCATCGCCGCCGAGGCCGCCGACGTGCTGGTGGTCAAGCCCGCCATGGCCGGGGGCATCCGGGGCGCGCGGGAGATCATGGCCATGGCTCGCCAGAAGGGGCTCGGCACCGTGATCGCCTCGTGCCTGGAGACTGGGATAGGCATCACCGCCGCCCTGCATGTGGCGGCCTCCTTCGGCGATGCGGGCACGGCGGGCCTCGCCTCGGGCGTGGTGCTGGCCGACGACCTGCTGGTCAAGCCCATGCTGCCCGTGCGCGGGCACCTGACGGTGCCGCAGACGCCGGGCCTGGGCGTGGAGCTGGACCACGACGCCGTGGACCGCTACACCTCCGACGTCATGGGCGTCATCGCGGGATAGCGCGCGTTCCCCGCTCGCTTCACTCGCTCATCACAGGGGACTCCCCTGCGCACCCTCCGGGGGTTACCCCGTCTCCGCTCGCTCGGCGCTCGCTCATGGCAGCAGGCCCGTGGCCTGCTCGCATACTTCGCGGTTACCAGAGGCAAGCGGGGAAACCCTTCCCCCTACATGCTCTCCGGGGCCGCCATGCCCATGAGGCGCAGGGTGCGCCCCAGGGCCACCTTGGCGGCCTCCACCAGCCGCAGGCGTGCCGCCGAGAGAGCGGCACTCGGCTCACCGTCGTCTGACGGCAGCACCCGGCAGTTGTCGTAGAAGGCGTGGAAGGCCGTCGCCAGCTCCACGGCGTAGTGCGCCAGCACGTGCGGGGCCAGGGTGGTGGCGATGGAGTCGATGTGCTCCGGCAGCTGGAGCATCTTGCGCACCAGCCCCAGCTCAGCGGGGTGGGTGAGCAGGCCGGTGTCGCCGCTCTCCCAGGCCAGGCCCCGCTCGGCAGCCTGGCGCAGGATGCCGGCGATGCGCGCGTGGCCGTACTGCACGTAGTAGACCGGGTTGTCCGCCGACTCCTTCTTGGCAAGTTCCAGGTCGAAGTCCATCTGCGACTCGGCGGCGCGGGAGAGGAAGAAGTAGCGGCAGGCGTCCGCCCCCACCTCGTCCACCAGATCGCCCAGAGTGATGATCTGCCCGGTGCGCTTGGAGGCGCGCACGATGTCCCCGCCCTGCTTGAGCGTCACCAACTGGGCGATGAGCACCGTTAGGCGCGCCGGGTCGATGCCCAGCGCCGTCAGCACTGCCTTCATCCGCGAGACGTGCCCCTGGTGGTCGGCCCCCCAGATGTCGATTACGCGACCGAAGCCGCGCCCCGTGAGCTTGTCCCGATGGTAGGCGATGTCCGCCGCGAAGTAGGTGGGCTGGCCGGTGGAGCGCACCAGCACGTTGTCCTTCTCCTCGCCCAGGGCCGAGGAGTTGAACCAGCGCGCACCCTCCCGCTCGATGACGTGCCCACCCTCTTCCAGTGCCTTCATGGCGGCCTCGTAGCGCCCGTCGGCGTACAGGTCGCGCTCGCGGAACCACACGTCGAACGTGACGCCGATGCGCGCCAGGTCCGTCTTGATGACGGCGAGCATCTGCTCAAGCGCCACCGCGCCCAGGGCCGCGATGCCCGCGTGGCGCTCCATCTGCAGGTAGTGCTCGCCGTGCTCGTCCGCCAGGCGCCTGCCCACTTCCACCATGTAGGCGCCCCGGTAGCCGTTCTCCGGCAGCTCTGCATCGTGGCCCAGCGCCTGGGCGTAGCGCGCGTAGGCCGACTCGTAGAACAACTCCATCTGCGTGCCCGCATCGTTCACGTAGTACTCGCGCGTCACGGCATACCCGGCCGCCTCAAGCGCCGAGGCCAGCGCCGAGCCCAGCACCGCGCCGCGCGTGTGGCCCACGTGGACGGGGCCGGTGGGGTTCACGCTCACGAACTCGATCTGCACCGTCTGCCCGTGCCCGGTGTCCGTGTTGCCCCACGCCTCGCCCGCCGAGACGATACCCTCCACCTGAGCGCCAAGCCAGGCCGGGTCGAGGCGCACGTTGATGAAGCCGGGCGGGGCCACCTCCACCGAGCCAACGGGCGCGCCTATCTCGACGCAGTCCCCGATGGCCTGGGCAATTTCCAGCGGGCGCATGCGCATCGCCTTGGCCAGGCGCAGCGGCAGGGAGGTGGCGAAGTCGCCGTGGTCGGGGTTCTGGGGGCGTTCGATGGGTGCGGTGGGCACCTCGGCGGCGGGGAGCGTCCCCCGGCGCTGGGCCTCGGCCACGGCGGCGTTGATGGCGGCGGAAACGGCGTCTCGGGAAAGCATGCCGCCGATGATAGCAGGCGCTTCCCTTCCTAGCGCGAGAGGGCGGCCAGGGCCAGGCGCCAGAGGGTGAGCATGGCCATAAGCACCCCCACCGCCACCAGGGCGAAGGAGAGGATGAAGGGCCTCTCGAAGAAGAGGCTGCGAGCCACCAGCCCCAGAACCCCGGCGGCCAGCCACGCGGGGGGCACGCGCTGGGCGGTGCGCCTCACCGAGCGCAGCGTGGAGGGGGCGAAGGCCCCGGCGGGCACCCCGACGAGAGCCCAGGCCAGGGCGAAGGGCACCACGGTGCGCCAGAACACCGTGAGGGTGAGGCCCGTGCCGTGCTCTGTGGAGCCCAGTATGGGGAAGAGCAGCAAGATGAGGGCATCGCCGATGGCGGCGGTGCGCACTGACGCGCGCAGCATCAACCGCGCACCAGACGCACGAACCGTCGGCGGCCAGCGCGCACCAGCGCGCCCCACGTCAAGCGCACGGGGTCGGTGCCCACGCGCTGGCCGTCCACCTCCACACCGTTCTGATGGAGGAGGCGCCGGGCCTCCCCGCGCGAGCCCACCAGACCCGCCGTGTGCAGCAGGCGGGTGAGGTCAGCGGTGAAACCGCCCTCGTCCAGCCCCTCGGCGCCCTGGGTGGCCGCCGTGACGCGCAGCTCCGGCACCTCCGTGGGCGTCTCGCGCTGCTGGAAGACGCGCTCGAACTCGGCCTGCGCCACGTTGGCCGCGTCGATGCCATGGAAGAAGCCCACCAGCTCGCGCCCCAGGTCCTTCTTCAGCGACATGGGGTTCACCCCACGCACCTCCAGGGTGGCGCGCATGTCGGCCAGATCGGCGTCGGGAATGTCGGTGAGCAGCTCGTAATAGAGGGGGATGACGTTGTCGGGCAGCGACATCACCTTGCCGAACATCTCGTCCGGCGGATCCTCGATGGCGATGTAGTTGCCCAACGACTTGCCCATGCGCCGCACGCCGTCGGTGCCGGGCAGAATGGGCATGAGGAACACGTCCTGGGGCCGCTGGCCGCTCTTCTCCTGCAGCTCTCGGCCCACCATGAGGTTGAACAGCTGGTCGGTGCCGCCGAATTCAACATCCGCCCGCACGGCCACCGAGTCGTAGGCCTGCAGGAGCGGGTAGAGCAGTTCGGTGACGGCGATGGGCGCCTGCTCGCCGTAGCGCTTGGCGAAGTCCTCGCGGTGGAGGAATTGGTTCACCGTGAAATGGCTGGTGAGGCGCACCACCTCGGCCAGCCCGAAATCACCGTACCACTCGGTCTGGTAGCGCGCCTCCGCCCTATCGCGGTCCACCACCCGGAAGAACTGGCGCATGTACGTCTCGGCGTTGGCGGCCACCTCGTCCGCGGTGAGCATGGTGCGCGTGTCAGAGCGGCCCGACGGGTCGCCGATCTGCGCCGTCCAGTCGCCCACGATGACAACGACGTGGTGCCCCAGCTCCTGGAGCTGGCGCAGCTTGCGCAAGCCCACCACATGGCCCAGGTGCAGGTCGGGGCGCGAGGGATCGAAGCCCATCTTCAGCCGCAGCGGCTTGCCCTCCCGTAGCCGGGTGAGGAACTCGGCCTCCGGGATGATCTGCGCCACGCCGCGCTTGGTGATCCAGTGCTCCAGCGCCGGGTCCAGGGTGGGCATCTACTCAGCTCCTCCACGGGGCTCATCGGTAAGTGCTGGTGCGCCCAAGGCGGCGCGGGTGGCATCCACGTCAGCGCGTATCTGCGCCACCAGCGCGTCCACGCTATCGTAGCGCTCCTGCCCGCGCAGGCGCTCGGCGAACTCCAGGCGCACCTGCTTGCCGTACAGGTCCCCGTCGAAGTCCAGGACGAACGCCTCCACCACGCGGGGGCCATCGTCGTGGAAGGTCGGCTTGGTGCCCACGGAGGTGGCTGCGGGGTAGCGCACCCCGTCCGCCTCCAGCCAGCAAGCGTACACACCGTCGGCGGGTAGCGCCTGCAGGGGGCCCAGGCCCAGGTTGGCCGTGGGGAAGCCCAGCAGGCCGCCCCCACGGCCCTCGCCCTCCACCACGGGCGCGTCCAGGCTGAATCGGCGGCCCAGGAAGCGCTCCGCCGTGGCGAGGTCGCCCTCGGCCAGCGCGCGGCGCACCGCCGTGGAGCGAACGGGACGCCCGTCCAGCAGGAAGGGCTGCACCACCTCCACCGTGTAACCGAGGCGCTCGCCCAGGCGGGCGAGTGTCTCCACGTTCCCCTCCCGGTCACGCCCCAGGGCGAAGTCTGGCCCCACCACGAAGTGGCGTAGGCCCAGGCACTCGGCCATGGCTTCCATGAACTCCTCCGCCGGCATGCGCGCGAGCTCTCTGGTGAAGGAGAGGGGGATGACGGTGGGGATGCCCTCGCCGCGCAGGCGGCGCAGACGCTCGTTCATCGACTCGAGTAACAGCACCGGCGCCTGGGGGCGCAGCACCAGCAGCGGGTGGTTGGTGAGGGTGATGGCCACCGGGGCGAGCTCACGCCGCCCGGCGGCATCGCGCAGGCGCGCGAGCAGGTGCTGGTGCCCGCGATGTACGCCGTCAAAGACGCCGAAGGTGGCCGCCACGGGACGGCCCGGCCGCGCCTGCGCCAGCTCCTGGCAGAGCGCCTGCGCGGGGGTGCTCACCGCACGGGGGCGGGGCTGGCCGCCAACGCCTCGTGGGCCTCGTACACCAGCGCCGCGGTGGTGTCCCAGTCGATGCAGGCATCGGTGATGGACACCCCGTAGGCCAGCTTGGACGGGTCCGCCCCCAGGTCCTGACGCCCGGCGCCCAGGTGCGATTCCACCATGAGCCCCACGATGTTGACGTTGCCCGCAGCGCGCTGGGCCACCACGTCCCGGAAGGCGATGGCCTGCCGGTTGTGGTCCTTCTCCGAGTTAGCGTGGGAGCAGTCCACCAGAATGCGCGGGGAGAGGCCCGCAGCCTCCAGCTTGCCCTGCACCTCACCCACCGCGGCGGCGGAGAAGTTGGTGCCCCGGCTGCCGCCCCGTAGGATCAGGTGCCCGTATGGGTTGCCCGCGGTGTGCACCACGCAGGTGCGGCCCTGGTGGTCGATCCCGAGAAAAGCGTGCGGGGCGCGGGAGGTCTTCATGGCGTCGATGGCGATCTGGTAGCCGCCGTCGGTGCCGTTCTTGAAGCCCACGGGCATGGACAGCCCGGAGGCCATCTCCCGGTGGATCTGGCTCTCGGTGGTGCGAGCGCCCACGGCGGCCCAGGTCACCAAGTCGGCGATGTACTGGGGCACGATAGGGTCCAGGAACTCCGTCGCCGTGTGGACGCCCTTGGCCGCAAGCGATGCCAGCAGGCGGCGCGCCAGGGCGAGGCCCCCCGCCACGTCGAAGGAGCCGTCCAGGTGGGGGTCGTTGATGAGCCCCTTCCAGCCCAGTGTGGTGCGCGGCTTCTCGAAGTAGACCCGCATCACCAGGAGCATCCGGTCGGATACCGCATCAGCCAGCGCTGCGAAGCGCTCGCCGTACTCCACGGCCGCCTTCTCGTCGTGGATGGAGCACGGACCCATCACCAGCAGCAGGCGTGGGTCCTCGCCCGCCAGCACCGCCTGCACCTGGCGCCGGCCACTCAGGACCGTCTCGGCGATGGCGGGGGTGGCGGGTATCTGGCGAGCCATCTCGTCAGGGGCGACGAGGGGCTCCGTCTTCAGTATGCGGACGTCGGACGTGGAATCTGCCACGGTGGTTCTCCCTGTTCGTTCGATATGCGGACAGCCGTGGGGCGCGCGCTAGCGATAGGCAGCGCTGGCAGCCCCCTGCCGCGCAAACAGGGGAGAGAGCAGGCCGCCCGCGGCGGCCCAGGTCCCGCTGGCGCGCCGGGTGCGCGCCGCTTCCGTGGTCCTCATCATGTGTTCGCCGGCCCTCTGCTCCGCAGGTTCCTGGCCCCCTTCAGGTAGACGTGGACCAGTTCGTGCTTCCCCTTCTTGGTGTTCACCAGGAGCATGACCCTGATGACCCGCTCTGCCGAACCGGGCACCGGGACCTCGACGGCATCCATGAGCGCCGTGTGCTCCCATCCCATACCCACCCGGACGGCGACCGCCGGGAACTCCGCGTCGAGATCCGTGGTCATTGTCAAGAATACCGCAGCGACGTCGTCCTCGGCAATCGCGTTGGCCTCCACCACCGCACGCATGAGTTCCTCGGTGGCGGTGAGGATGGCCTCGCGGGTGTTGGCGTCGGCGGTGGTGGCACCGCGCAGGCCCAGGCAGCGGGTCATGGCGTCTCCTGCAGCGTTAACGGCCAGCGAGCCCCGCCACGAAGGCGGCTGCCCGAGCGGCCCGCTCGGCGGGCGGCGCGGAGTCTATCACGCTGATGAGCGCGCTCCCCACCACGGCAGCGTCGGCGTAGGCGCCCAGCGCTTCCACGTGGGCGCGCTCGGCCACGCCGAAGCCCACAGCCACGGGCAGGGAGGTGTGGCGGCGCACCCGCGCGACGAAATCGGGTAGTCCCGGCGGTAGCCCGGTGCGCACCCCGGTGACGCCCGCCACGCTGACGCAGTAGACGAACCCCGAAGCGTGGGCAGCGCCGGCGGCGATGCGCGCATCCGTCGAGGTGGGCGCCAGCAGGGGGATGAGCGCGATACCCACGGCGTCCAGGTGAGCGCGCAGGGGGACCGCCTCCTCCTCCGGAAGGTCGGCCACGATGAGCCCATCCACCCCCGCCGCGGCACAGTCGGTGGCGTAGGCCTCCATGCCGTAGGCCAGGATGGGGTTGTAGTAGCCCATGAGCAGTAGCGGGACCTTCACACCGGCCTTGCGCAGCTTGCCCGCCAGAGCCACGGTGCGGTGGGTGTCCATGCCGGCCTGCAGGGCCAGGAAGGAGGCGGCCTGGATCGTGGGCCCGTCGGCCAGGGGGTCGGAGTAGGGCACTCCCAGCTCAATGGCGTCTGCTCCCGCCGCCTCCAGCGCCGGGACGATGGCCAGCGTGTCAGCCTCGGTGGGGAAGCCCGCCGTCAAGTAGGGGATGACCCCCGTGCGCTGCTCGGCCCTGATGCGGGCGAATGCCTCGTCCAGCCGCGTGCTCATGGGTGCTCCTCAGACCGTCAGCCCAAAGGCTAGCGCGTTCTGCAGGGTGTGCGCCAGGATGGCTGGCCACACCGATCCGGTGCGCCGGGTGAGCCACGCGAACACCAGCCCCGCGCAGAACGCAGGCCCCGCCACGCCCACCGAGCCGTGGGAGGCGGCGAACAGCGCCGCCGAGGCCAGCCCCGCCTGGGGCCACCCCCACCGGCCCGCCAGCCCAGCGCACACGAAGCCCCGGAAGAACAGCTCCTCGACCAACGGCGCGGTGAGCACCACCAGGACGAACACCAGCCCGGCGGGGGCGGCGAACTCCAGCTGCTCGGGCAGCGGCGGGGGCACCAGCCCCTCCCACAGATAGCCCGCCACTAGCGCATAGGTAGCGCCCGCGCCCAGGCTCGACAGCAGGCCAAAGACGCCCCAGCCCACCAGCCGCCCGGTGCCCAGACGCTCCGGGCCCACCAGGGCGCCCGCTGCGCGCACCCCAGGCCCGCGCCAGAGGGCGGCGCCCAGCAGGCTCGCCTGGGTGAGCAGGGTGACGGCCGCGAAGGCCAGCGCTCCGCCAAGCACGAGCCCCACGCCCGCCGCACCCGCCGCCAGCGCCGCGGCCAGCACCACCCCCTGGCCCACCCGGCGTAGGCCCCAGGAGACCGACGCAGGGGCGCGATGTTCGCTCACCATCCTGTGCTCCACAGGCGGGATCAAAAACGATGCTAGGCCTCACCACCACCTGCTGCAAGGCGTCTCGCTCGCGTTGACACCCGCGCGTGTGTACTGCTAGAGTTTCGGTGTTTCTTACACGTTTCCGCACAGATGGGAATTAGTAGGGAGTACCCTCCCCTCAGCGAGCCGGTGATTGGTGGAAGACCGGCGGCGGCAGGGTCCCGAACTCGTCCCGGAGCGGCCAGCCTGAACCAGCAGTAGGGCGGCGGAGCGCACCGTTACGGCGCATCGAGCTGCCCCCACACGGGGGAAGCAGGGTGGTACCGCGGGCGATGCCCGTCCCTGTCGTGGGACGGGTTTTTCTTTTGAAACGGGAAGGGCACAGAACGGATGAAGCTGACGGGCGCACAGATGGTCTGCGAGAGCCTCCTGCGCGAGGGCGTGGAGGTCGTCTTCGGGCTGCCTGGCGGGGCCATCCTCCCTTTCTATCAGACGCTCCCTGAGTACCCGGCCCTCCAGCATGTGCTGGTGCGCCACGAGCAGAACGCGGGCCACGCGGCCGATGCCTACTCACGCGCCTCCGGCAATGTGGGCGTGTGCGTGGCCACCTCCGGCCCCGCTGCCACCAACCTGGTGACCCCGCTGGCCACCGCCATGATGGACTCGGTGCCCATGATCGCCATCACCGGGCAGGTGCCACGCACGGCCATCGGGCGCGACGCCTTCCAGGAGACGGACACCACGGGCATCACGCTGCCCATCACCAAGCACAACTACCTGGTGATGGACACCGCCGACCTGCCCCGGGTGATCAAGGAGGCCTTCCACATCGCCCGCACGGGCCGTCCGGGCCCAGTGCTCATCGACCTGCCACGTGACGTGCTGGAGGAGAGCGCCGAGTTCGACTACCCCGAGCAGGCGCACATCCCCTCCTACAAGCCCACCCTGGAGGGCTCCGCCCCCCAGGTGCGCAAAGCAGCCAAGGCCATCGCCCGGGCCAAGCGCCCGCTGCTGCTGGCGGGCCACGGGGTGCTCATCTCCGGAGCCACCGGTGAGCTGCGCGCGCTGGCGGAGCGCGCCCAGATTCCGGTCATTGAGACGCTGCTGGGCATCGGCAGCTTCCCCGGCGACCACGTGCTCTACCTGGGCTGGCCGGGCATGCACGGGCAGGCGCTTTGCAACTACGCCATCGACCAGGCCGACCTGCTCGTGGCCGTGGGCATGCGCTTCGACGACCGCGTGACGGGCAAGATATCGACCTTCGCGCCCAACGCCGAGGTGATTCACATCGACATCGACCCGGCGGAGCTGGGCAAGAACGTGCGGGTGGACGTCCCCATCGTGGGCGACGCGCGCCGGGTGCTGCACGCACTGAACCGTGAGGTTGAGCAGGCGGCCCGCCCGGAGTGGCTCGCCGACCTGGAGCGCCTGCGCGCCGACCACCCCCAGCGCCTGCCCGACGGCGCGCGCCTCACCGGTCAGGCGGTGGTGGCCGAGCTGTGCGCGATGACCGAGGGGCGCGCCACGGTGGTGACGGGCGTGGGCCAGCACCAGATGTGGGCCGCCCAGCACTACCGTTTCCGTGAGCCGGACCGCTGGCTCACCTCCGGCGGCCTGGGCACCATGGGCTACGAGGTGCCGGGGGCCATGGGCGCCGCTTTCGCGCGGCCCGGCGAGCAGGTCTGGTCCATCGGCGGGGACGGCGGCTTCCAGATGACCCTCTCGGAGCTGGCCACCGTGGCCGAACACCGCCTGCCGGTGCGGTTCATCATCCTGAACAACAACCAACTAGGCATGGTGCGCCAGCTCCAGGACCTGTTCTACGAGCGCCAGCGCGTCGCCGTGGCGTACACCGGCAATCCGGACTTCGTCGCGCTAGCCGGGGCCTACGGCATCTGGGCGCAGCGCGTGGACACCCCCGCCGGGGTGCGCGCCGCGCTGGAGGCCGCCGCCGCGGTGGACGGGCCCGCACTGCTGGACTTCCGCATCGAACCGGACGAGAACGTCTACCCCCACGTGCCCGCTGGCGGGAGCGTGGCGGAGATGATCGAGGCTCCGGCGTTCGAGGGGGCGCGCCGATGAGCGTGGTGCAGACCCACACCATCAGCGCCCTGGTCAACGACCGCCCCGGCGTCCTGGCGCGGGTGGCGGGGCTGTTCAGCCGCCGGGGGTTCAACATCTCCAACCTGGCGGTGGGCCACTCGGAGAGCGCCGGGCTCTCGCGCATGACCTTCGTGGTCGAGGGCGACGAGTGGGTGGTGGAACAGGTCACCAAGCAGCTCTACAAACTCATCGACGTGGTGCGGGTGTCGGACATCTCTCACGAGCAGATCGTGGTGCGCGAGCT
>JAYNIL010000039.1:0-15027 GCA_038109085.1 Chloroflexota bacterium | reverse complement strand
GGCCACGCGCCTGCTGCCATGAGCGAGCGCCCAGCGAGCGGAGACGGGGGTAGGCGCGCAGCGCCGAAGGGGGAGCCCCCCTTCCATCGAGCCCACCGTCTTCGGCAGGCGGGGGTACCCTACGCGGCAAATGGGCTCGCGCTATCATGCCCCCGAACCCACCCAGGAGGTGCCTCGTGGCCGAGAGCGCGGGCAAGCGGATGCGGGCGGCGCTGGAGTCGCCCGAGGTGCTGCTGATGCCGGGCGGATTCAGCCCGCTTGTGGCGCGCATGTGCGAGGAGCTGGGCTACGGCGGCTTCTTCATGGCCGGCTCGCAGACCAACGCCTACGCCTTCGGCATGCCCGACGTGGGCCTGTCCGGCATGGCGGAGATGGTGGAGAACGCCCGGCGCATCACCGCCGTCTCCGACATCCCCGTGCTCATGGACGGCGACACCGGCTGGGGCAACGTGCTCAACGTCTACCGCACGGTGCGCGCCTGCGCTGCGGCGGGGGTGGCGGCCGTCTCGCTGGAGGACCAGGAGGCGCCCAAGAAGTCGGGCACCGAGTCGGGCCGCCGGTGCGTCAGTCTGGAGGAGCACGAGGGGAAGGTGAAGGCCGCCGTGGCGGCACGCGATGAGATGGGCTCCGACATGCTCATCTGCGCGCGCACCGACGCCATCGGGGCCGAGGGCCTCACCTACCACGACGCCTTGGAGCGGGCCGTGGCCTACGCCGAGGCGGGCGCCGACCTGGTCTGGCTCAACACCGTGCAGACCCGCGAGCAGGCCGCCGAGGCGTGCCGCACCATCCCTGCGCCGGTGCTGCCCCTGTGGGGCGGCCCGCCGCCCTCACCGTCCATCGCGGAATGGGCGGACATCGGCGCCGCAGCGCTGCTCTTCCCGGCCCTCACCACCGCACCGGGCCTGCAGTCCACCTGGGAGCTGCTGAACGAGTTCCGCGAGCGCGGGCTCGACGCCTTCCGCGAGTGGCAGTCACGCACGGCCCAAAGCCCGTGGGGGGCCTTCGACTACCACACGTTGGTGCGCCCCTCGCCCGAGCGGGTGCGTGACCTCGAATCCGCCTATCTACCCAAGGAATCGCAGCGCGACTACGGCTCGACCTTCGGGCACTCAACCCAGGTCTAATCTCATCCACAGGAGCAACCCATGGCCCGCATCCCTGCCATCAAGCGTGAGGACCTGCCGGAGGCCCAGCGCCACCACTACGACTACGTGGCTGGCTCGCGCCCCACGGTCTCCGGCCCCTTCCCCATCCTGCTCAACAGCCCGGACGTGGCCGAGCGCATCGCCCACGTGGGCACCTACCTGCGCTTCAACGACGCCACGCTGGAGCCCACACTGCGCGAGGTGGCAATCCTGACGGTGGCCCGCTTCTGGGACTGCCAGTACGAGTGGACGGCCCATCAGCGCATCGCCGAGGCCACCGGCACCCGGCCCGAGGCAATCACAGCCATACGCGAGAACACCGCGCCCGCCGGGCTCACGGAGAAGGAGGCGCTGATCCACAACTACGCCAAGCACCTGCTCTCCGGGCACCGGGTGCCCAAGGCCATCTATGAGCCGGTCGCCGAGTGGTTGGGGCGCCAGGGCATCGTTGACCTGACCGCAACGGTGGGCTACTACTCGCTGCTGGCGTGCAACCTGAACGCCTTCGAGGTGATGCCCGCGAGCGACGAGGGGCCCGGCCTGCTGCCGGGCGCGGTATACGGGCAGTAGCCTTCCCCGCTCGCTGCGCTCAATCGTTCCAGGGGACTCCCCTGCGCCCCCCACGGGGGCTACCTCGTCTACGCTCCCTGCCGGGCGCTCAACGTGGGGCCTGCAGCCCCGCGTGCTCGGCACGCGCTCATGGCAGTCGGCGCAAGGCCAGCACGCGGTCACTGCTCACTGTCAAGTGGCTACTCCAGCCCGGAGCGTGCCCCTAGTGCTCGGCACCCACCCGCAGGGAACGCAGGCCCCGGCGGGGCAGCGCGATGAGCAGGGCGAAGCCCAGCACCGCCGCCCCGCTGATGGAGAGGGCCAGCGGGGCGCTGAACACCGCGGCGGCCATGCCGAACCACAGCTCCCCCACGGGGCGCACCGAGGAGTGCGTCATGGACCAGACGGCCATGACGCGCCCCCGGAAGGCGTCGGGCACCAGCAGTTGGATAGAGCTCTGCACAGAGACGCTGAAGCCGGAGCCGCCGACACCTGCCAGCCACAGCGCGGGCAGGGAGAGCCACACCCAGCGCGAGAGGGCGAAGACGCTCACGCCCAGCCCCAGGCCCAGCGCGCCCATCACCAGCATCCTGCCCTGCCCGCGCTCCGTGGCCCAGCCCGCCGCGCCCAGCGCGCCGGTGAGGGAGCCGATGCCCTGGGCCATGTACATCACGCCCAGGCCAGATGGCCCCATGCCCAAAACGTCCTTGGCCATGACGGGGTAGAGCACGTTCATTGCTAGACCGAAGAAGGTGTTGAAGTACATGGCGCCGATGAGCGCCGCGAAGATGCGGTTGCGCACCACGAACCCCACGCCGTTGAACACCGAGCCGATGCCTCCGCCCCGGCGCGCGCGCTCCACCGGCGGCAACCGCAGCCCCCACAGCGTGACGGCGTAGGCCGCCATGCCCGCGGCGGTGAGGCAGAAGACCGTGCCGCCCGCGTAGGCCGCCGAGCCCGTCCCGCCCAGCACCCAGTCCAGCACGAAGCCGCCGACGACCGGGGCCAGCATGCGGGTGCCGGGGTGGACGGTGCCATTGAGGCCCACCGCTGAGGGCAGGCGCCCCCGGTCCACCAGCGCAGGGAACATGGACTGGCGCGCGGGCTGCTCGAAGGCGTTGATGGCCGAGAGTAGGAACGAGGCGGCCATGACGTGCCAGACCGCCACCAGCCCGCTGAAGCACAGGAAGGCGATGACCGCAAGCACTGTCATGGCGGCGGCCTGGATGCCCAGGAGCAGGCGGCGTTGGTCGAACCGGTCGGCGATAGCCCCGCCCACCAGCGAGGCGACGGTGGCGGGCACGGCCTGCATGATGCCGTTGACGCCCAGCAGCACCTTGGATCCGGACAGCTCGTAGATGAGCCACCCCTCAGTCATCCAGAGCATCTGCTGGCCGGAGATGGAGACCAGATACCCACCCCACCAGCGCCGGAAGAGGGGGGACTCCAGGGCCGGGAAACGGCGCATCAGCAGCGCGAGGGGGCCGGGCACCCTACCCCAGCTCCGCGGCCACCGAGCGGTCCACGTACCGCTCCAGGTCCGGCCCCAGTGAGGGGGTGAGGCCGAAGCGCACGCGCAGATCCAGCGGCACGCGCATCGCTTCCACCCGCACGGGCAGTTCGCGCGGCATGCGCGCCAGCAGGCGCTCGGCCTCCTGGGGCGTGGAGCCATTCTCCACCAGCGCTTGCGTCGCTGCGGCAGCGTTGGCGGGGTCAGCCGCCCAGGTGGTCGCATCGCGCAGCGCCCGCAGGAATCCCACCAGCGCGGGCCTGTTGGCCTGGAGCCAGGGACGGCTCACCGCGTACACGCCGCCAGGGTAGTCGGGCAGCACGGCGCGGTGGTCACCCATGCGCTTCATGCCCGCGTCCTCGGCCCGCCGGTCCCAGGGGGGGTTCATCACGGCGGCGTAGGTGGCGCGGGAGGCGAGGGACTCGTACCGCTCCTTAGTGGCTCCCTCCGCCACAAAGGTGTAGTCCCGGTCCAGCTCCAGCCCATGGGCCTGGAGCACCCGGCGCAGCACCAGGGCGTAGGCCGTGTCCACGGCGTCCACCGCCAGGGGCCGCCCGCGCAGGTCCCCCCAGTCCTTGATCTCCGGGCGCACCAGGATGGGCAGCACCACGCCACCCGCCGCCTGTGCCACGGCCAGTATCTGGGGACGGCCATCCTTCCCACTCCACGCCAGCACGTTGTCGAAGGCCGTAGAGGCGATGTCGTAGCGCCCCTCGCCCAGCCCCGCCATCTGCTCGGTTGATGACGGGGTGACGATAACCTCCACCTCGCACCCCTGGGCGGCGTAGTGGCCCCGCACCCCGGCCAAGGTGATGGCGGGCGAGGTGGCGAAGGTTATGAGGCGGATGTGCTGGGGCATGACGGGCCTCCGTATGCGAGGGGTGGGGCCGCAGGATACTCTTTCCCCGCCCGGCTCTGCCGGGCTCGATCGAAGGAGCCCTGACCCTTCGGCCCTGAAGGGCCTACCCCCGTCTGCGCTCGCTGCCGCTCGCTAGATGGACATGGGCCGCGCTGAGCGCGGCCCAACAAGGAGCGTCGCCCCTGTGCACTCCCCAGGACTCAAGTCGGGCACAGCGGCCACAAGCCCCATACCGAGCGTGCCGCAGGTACGCGGAGACGGGAGTTCGGCGCCCACAGGGCGCCCAGGGGGTGTCCCCCTTGAACGAGCGAGCCGCAGGCGAGCGGAGCCAGCCTAGTACGCGCCGGACATGACGGCGACGATGCGGTCGAACAGGGTGTCGGGGTCCTGCCCGGCGGCCTCCAGGTGACGGCGGGTCATGCGCCGGGTGAAGGAGATCGCGGCCTGCATGATGAGCATGCCGCGTCCGTTGCGTGCAGGGTGCCCGGCCAGCCGGGCCTGGCGCAGCAGCGTCGTCTCAGCGGGTGAGTAGACGGCGTCCACGAAGGCGGCGTGAGGCGAGCACTCAGCGAGCGCAACACCAGATTTCTCGTTGTTTGCGTTGATGGACGAAAGCGCCGCTGGCCACCAGCTGCGCCGCCACGAGGCCTCATCCCCCGTCCAAGCCTGGGTCAGTGGGTGCGCGGGGGCGAGGGACGAGTAGGGCTCCAGGGTGGTGGCCAGTCCGCCCGGCAGGTGCCATATTCCCGACTGTCCCACGGTGGAGGTGTTGACCACCACATCCACGCTTCCCAGGAAGCCCAGGGCATCATCCTGGCTCACCACCTCGACCTGATCGAACACGACGCGCACATCCGCCGCCAGCTCACGGGCCTTCGTTAGCGAACGGTTGGTGAGGGTGAGGCGGCCGCCGCCCAGGTTGGCGGCCAACGCGAACGCCCCCGCGCGGCCCGCGCCGCCCGCGCCCAGCAGCAACGCGTGCCTGCCCTCCAGGCTGGCCAGGAATGGTGCACTCTCGCCGGGCAGCGGGCGGGTGATGGAGGCGATGAGCCCGTCAGCGTCGGAGTTGTAGCCCACCAAACGGCCGTCGGCGGTGCGCTCGAAGGTGTTCACGGCGCCGATGCGCGCCGCCGTGGGGTCGACCTCATCCAGCAGCGGCATCACCGCCAGCTTGTGGGGCACCGTGACGTTGCCGCCCATGAAGCCGGGGTACTCCCGCAGCGCGCTCACCAGCGCGGCCAGGCGCTCCGGCGGCACGTCGAAGGGCACGTAGCATGCGTCCAGGCCCGTCTCCCGGAACGCCGCGTTCCACATGCCGGGGCTGCGGGAGTACTTGGAGGGCGATTCGCCCAACGAGCCCGCCAGCAGTGTTGCGGTGCGCGCCTCGGCGGGCAGGGGGTTGCCCACCAGGGCCTGGATGTCGTCGAAGGTGGACATGGGGCGGGCACCTCGCTGCGGGGTGCGGGTCAGTGTAGCAGCGCGGCTAGGCGCTGGCCTGACCCCCGGCCTGCTGGGGGTACAACTCCGCCAGCAACGCCAGAAACGCGGTGACGATGGCCCCATAGGTGGCCGCGCGGCGCACCATCACCGCCGTGGGCAGGGTAATGCGGTGCCCCTCCTCCACCGTTACCCGGGCCAGGGTGCACAGGGCCAGCTCGCGCTCCACGGCGTGATAGGGCAGGAAGCTCACCCCCAGCCCACGCTCGATCATGCGCTTGGTCGCCTCGATGGAGTCCAAGTCCATGGTGATGTTGGGGACGATGCCCGCCTCTCGGCACACTTTGTCCATGAGCACGAAGTAGGTGGACTGCTTGTCGTAGACGATGAGTGGCTCGGCACTCACGGCGTAGATAGACGCGTGCCCCGCCCGCGCGAAGGGGTGCTCTGGGTGGGTGATGAGGATGATCTCCTCGTCATACAGCGGCGTGGTCACCACCTCCGGGTGGTGGAGCTCCCGGGCGATGCCCACCTGTATCTCCTCGGTGCGCACCATCTCTAGCACCTCGTTGGAGCGGCCCGTCTTGATGGCCACCTCAACGCCGGGGTGGCGCTGGTGGAACGTCTCCAGGATGCCGGGCAGTACCGCAGAGGAGATGCCCCGTGCCGCGCCGATGTGCAGCTTGCCCGCCGATGCGGTGCGAGAAGACTCCACCGAATCGAGACCCGCGTGCACCGCGTCCACCGCCCGCTGAGCGTAGGGGAGCAGCGTGCGACCCGTGTCGGTGAGGCGCACGCCCCGGCCCACCCGGTGAAAGAGCGGCTCGCCCAGCTCCGCCTCCAGCGCCAGGATGCGGGCCGATAGCGAGGGCTGCGTGAGGCCGATGGCCTCCGCCGCGCGGGAGAAGGAGTGCAGTTGCACCGCCTTCAGGAACGCTTCCAACTGCGCCAGCTCCATGCGAGCATGATACGCTCCGCTCCCTTCGGTCGCTCGATGGAAGGGGGGCTCCCCCTTCGGCCCAGTGGGGGTCTTCCAGCCCCCACACCCCCTGTAACGAGCGAGCCGCGAGCGAGCGGAGACACCCGGGAGTACAATCCCTGCCAAACAGACAGGGCGCGTGCGCACGGGAGGCCGGCATGGCAACAGCCACCAAGCAGCTCAAGATCGACGGGGACAGCCACTTCTTCCCCGAGCCCGACTTCACGGGCGTGGCCGAGGCCACGGGGCTCTCGCGCCAGGCCATCGACGCGCTGCTGGCGGACGCAGCGCTCTTCACCGACCGCGAGGCGCGCCGGGGCGGCTTCCGCGCCAGCGCCGGGGGCAAGACCGTGGGCGCGGTGAACCCCACCGCCGCGCAGACCTCGCAGCCGCGCGGGCCCATCGGCCATGGGCAGGCGGAGCAGCGGGTGAAGCTGCTGCCCCAGACCGGCTTCGACATGCAGGTGCTCATCCCCGACGGCATCTACGCCAACCCCTTCGGCTCGCCCATCGAGCGCGACTGGGGGCCGGGGCTGCGCTTGGCCCTGTCCATGGCCTACAACAACGCGGCAGCGAGCGCCCAGAAGGCCTACCCCGGCCAGCTCATCGGCTGCGCCGTGCTGCCTTTCGGCACCGAGACGGTGGAGGCGTGCGTGCGTGAGGCCGAGCGCGCCGTGAAAGGCCTGGGCCTCAAGGCCGTGGCCGTCAACTCCAACTGGCGCGGAAAGAACTGGGACAGCGTGGAGCTGTTCCCCCTGTGGGAGCTGCTGAACGAGCTGGGCGCGCCCGTGTACGTGCACGGCATCCCGTTCCAATGCCAGGTGAACGACCATGTGCCAACGGTGCAGACCATCGGCTGGGAACGGATGCGCCGCCTGCACATCTCCAATTACCTGGGCTTCGGCTTCGAGTACATGGTGGCGATGGCGAGCCTGACCCTGGGCGGGCTCTCCTCCCGCTTCCCGAACCTGCGATTCGCGCTGTTCGAGGCGGGCGCCTCCTGGCTGCCGTGGGTGATGTACTCCCTGGACCGGGTGTACCACATCGAGCCCCAGTGCGCCCGGTGCGATGAGCTCCCGTCAGAGATCATCAAGCGCACCTGCCTGGTGGCCGCCGAGCCCGACGAGACGCCCCTGGCCGCCGTGGTCTCGGCCATCGGCTCCAAGAACATCATCCTGGGCTCCGACTACCCCCACCCGCCCTCCACCTACCCCAACACGGCGGCGGGCATCGAGGAGATGCCGGGGCTGTCCGAGGAGGCCCGCACCGACATACTGGGCGGGAACCTCCAGCGCCTGTTCGGGCTGTAGGCGACCCTGACACTCCCAACCCCCGTGCGTTACCCTTGGTGAGACCGCGCTCTGGGCAGAGAAAAGCGGAAGGACCCAAGGAGGGACGTGAGCATGAGGAAGCGGATACTGGTGGCGGCGGTGGCGGCGAGCGTTCTGACGGTGGCGCTCCTGGGAAGCGCGGCTTTCGCCCACTTCGGCGGGCTGGGCGCCGGCAATGGCTCGAACGACGGGACATATGCGGCCAAGGTGGCCGAGATCCTGGGCCTGGACGCCGACACGGTGCAGGCGGCCATGCAGCAGGCGGCGGTTGAACTGCGCGACGAGGCGCTCCAGACGCGCCTGGACGCCATGGTTGAGCAGGGCATCATCACCCAGGATGAGGCCGACCAGTGGCTGACCTGGCAGAACGCCAAGCCGGACGTTCCCGCGCTGCGGGCGCCCGAGGGTCACGGTGGCTTCGGGTTCGGCTTCGGCCGCCGAGGCGGGCGCGGCTTCGGCCCCGGCCACGCTCCTGACCAGGACGGAGCACCTGCTCCGGACGGCGCGTCCTTCGTCTACTAGGCCGCACCACAACAGACGCGTGCAAAAAGAGGCCCCCGGCAGTGATGCCGGGGGCCTCTTTTGTATCTTTATGCGAGCCCGACACTAGTAGGAGCGGGGCATCCCCAGCACGTTCTGTCCCAGGAAGGCCAGCACCAGGTTGTTGTTCACCGGGGCGGTGGTGTAGAGGCGCGTCTCGCGGAACTTGCGCTCCACGTCGTACTCGGTGGCGAAGCCATAGCCGCCGTGGGTGTTGAGGCACGCGTTGGCCGCCTCCCAGGAGGCCTCGGACGCCAGATACTTGGCCATGTTGGCCTCAGCTCCGCACTTCTCGCCCCGGTCGTAGCGGGCTGCGGCCTCGAAGCGCATCAGATCGGCGGCGCGGGTGCGCGCGTACGCCCCGGCGATGGGGAATTGCACGCCCTGGTTGGCACCGATGGGCTTGCCGAACAGCACCCGCTGGCCCGCGTGGGCGGAGGCCTTCTCGATGAACCAGTCGGCATCGCCGATGCACTCGGAGGCAATTAGGATGCGCTCGACGTTCCACGAGTCGATGACATAGCGGAAGCCCATCCCCTCCTTCCCGATGAGGTTCTCGGCTGGCACCTCCAGGTTGTCGATGAAGATGGCGCTGGAGTGGTGGTTCACCATCAGGTCCAGAGGCTGGATCTTGACGGCATCGCCCGCCTCGCGCAAATCCACGATGAAGGCCGAGAGGCCCATGGTCTTGTTGTCCAGCTCGTCATATGGGGTGGTGCGGGCCAGCAGGAGCATCAGGTCCGACTGGAGCGCGCGGGAGATGAACATCTTCTGCCCGTTGATGACGTACCGGTCGCCCTTGCGAACGGCGGTCGTCTCGATGCGGGTGGTCTCGCTGCCGGCGTTGGGCTCGGTGACCCCGAACGCCTGCATGCGCACGCGCCCTGCGGCGATGTCGGGCAGGTAGCGCTCCTTTTGCCCCTGTGAGCCGGAGCGGAGCATGACGCCCATGGTGTACATCTGGGCGTGACACGCACCGGCGTTGCCGCCAGAGCGGTTGATCTCCTCCAGGATGACCGATGCCTCGGTGACGGACATCCCTCCCCCGCCGTACTCCTCCGGTATCAGCGCCGAGAGCCAGCCCAGTTCCGTCATCTCCCGGACGAACGCCTCCGGGTAGGCCCGTTCCCGATCCAGGTTGCGCCAGTACTCGGAGCCGTAGTTGCGGCACACCTCCCGGACGGCGGCTCGGATGTCGTTTAGGGACTCGGCGGTGGCGCTCACTTGCTGCTCCTGGCCCGCGCGCCGGGGGTATGATGCGCGCGCGGCGCACCCACTGTAGCGGCGGTGCGCTGGCCGCGGCAACACGGGCACGGCCCTAGGAGGCACGCATGGCACGCACGATCCCCGTTCAGGATGGCGCGGAGGCGCTGGTGGAGCTGCTGGTCTCCAGCGGCGTGAAGCACGTGTTCATCAACTCCGGCACCGATACCTTCCCGGTGCTGGAGGCCATCGCCCGCATGGTGGAGCAGGAGCGCCTGGTGCCCCAGGTGATCCAATGCCTGGACGAGCGCACCGCCATGGCGGCGGCCCACGGCTACTACCAGGCGACGGGCGTGCCCCAAGTGGCCATGGTGCACGTGGACGCGGGGACGATGAACATCGGGGGTGCCTACCACAATGCCCAGCGTGACCACGCGGGGGTGGTGGTGATGGCGGGCCGGGCCCCGGCCACCATCGCCTCCGGCGTGCATGGGGAGCGAGACAACCTGATCCACTGGGGCCAGGAGCAACGCGACCAGGCGGGGCCGGTGCGCACCTTCACCAAGTGGGATTACGAGCTGCGCCGCCCGGAGTCCATGCACTTGGTGATACGAAAGGCGTTCCAGACAGCATCTGCATCCCCCGCAGGGCCCGTGTACCTGATGCTGCCGCGTGAGCTGCTGCTGGGGCGCATGGAGACGGTGCCGCTACCGGAGCCCTCGCGCCACGCCGCCCCGGTGACCCCGGCGGCCGACCCGGCGGCGCTGGCCAAGGCGGCGGGCTGGCTGCTGGAGGCAGAGCGTCCGGTCATCTTCCCCGGCGCCGTTGGCCGCAACCCCGCCGCCGTGCCCGCGCTCGTCTCCCTTGCCGAGGCGCTAGGGGCTGCGGTGGCCACGGATCGGGCGCGCCCGCGGATGAGCTTCCCGTCCACCCACCCCCTGTTCATGGGCGCCGACGCACGCACGCTGGCCCAGGCGGACGTGGTCCTGGTGCTGGACGCCGACGTGCCGTGGATACCCGGCAAGGGCGGGCCGGGGGAGGACGCGCGCATCATCTGGGTGGACGAGGACCCGGCCAAGGACACCATCCCCCTGTGGACCTTCGCCGCCGACTTGCTGATCCATGCGGACACCGCCAAGGCCCTTCCCGCGCTGCGCGACGCCGTCTTGGCCCAGCGCACCAGTGCGCAGGAGGCGCGCGGGCGCACCCGCGCTGCGGCCATCACCGCCGCCGCCAAGAAGGTGCGCGAAGGCGCGACCGAGAAAGCCCGCCAGACCAAGGACACCAGCCCCATCACCCCCGACTGGCTGGCCGCGTGTCTCAATGAGGCGCTCTCGCCCGAAACGGTGCTACTGATGGAGGCGGTGAGCAGCAGCGGTGAGGTGTCCGCCCTGGTGGAGCGCACCGTGCCTGGCACCCTGTATCAGTCCGGCGGCTCCTCGCTGGGTTGGGCCATGGGGGCGGCCATCGGCCACAAGCTGGCCGACCCCTCCCGCGAGGTGGTGGCGCTGGTGGGCGATGGCACCTTCGTGTTCAGCGCGCCCACTGCCTGCCTGTGGGGGGCGGAGCGCCACGGCACGCCGTTCCTGACCGTCATCTTCAACAACGCCATGCACTACGCCACCAAGCGGGCACTGCGCGGGGGCGTCGCGGATTCCGCCTCAGAGCGCACCGGGCGCTGGGAGGGCATCGACATCACCCCATCGCCCGACTACGCGGTGCTCGCGCAGGCCTCCCGCGCCTATGGGGAAAAGGTGGAGGACCCCAACCAGGTACCCCCCGCGCTCCAGCGGGCGCTGGAACAGGTGCGTGCCGGACGATGCGCCGTGCTAGACGTGCGCATCAAGCGCTTCTAAGCGCCCACCATCGCCGAACACACAAGGGCCCCGGCGGATGTCGGGGCCCTTGCTCTCTCTCGGTGGGTGCGTCTCAGTCCGGTTCACCGTACACTCCCCCACACCCCTACCGGGAGGAAGCGCATGCGCATCGGCGCCGTCTACCCCCAGACCGAGCTGGGCTCCGACCCCGCCAATCTGAAGGCCTTCGCCCTGGCCATCGAGGAGCTGGGCTTTAGCCACCTGGCTATATACGACCACGTGCTGGGCGCCGACACCACTGGCCGCGAGCCGTGGAATGGGCCCTACACCCACCACTCCCTATTCCACGAGGTATTCGTCGCCTTCGGGTACCTGGCGGGGCTCACCGCGCGAATTGGTCTAGCCACCTCGGTCCTGGTGCTCCCGCAGCGCCAGACGCCACTGGTGGCCAAGCAGGCCGCCGAGGTGGATGTGCTCTCAGGTGGGCGACTGCGCCTAGGCGTGGGATTGGGCTGGAACGGCGTGGAGTACGCCGGCATGGGTGAGGATTTCTCTACCCGTGGGGCGCGCGTGGAGGAACAGGTGGCGCTGCTGCGTGCGCTCTGGACTCAGGAGGTGGTCTCCTTCAAGGGGCGCTGGCACACCCTGGACCGAGTGGGCATCAACCCTTTGCCGGTGCAGCAGCCAATCCCCCTGTGGTTCGGGGGGGGAGAGCACCCACGCGCAGTGGAGCGCATCGCCCGCATGGCCGATGGGTGGTTCCCGCCCATGGGCTTCTATAAGCCCGATGCATCAGGAAGGGAATCGCTGGAGCGCTTCCGGGGACTGGTGGCCGAGAACGGGCGCGATCCCGCGGACATCGGCATCGAGGTGCGCTCCAAGCTGGCCGACGGGCAGGACGCCGCGCTGCGGGCCACGGCCTTCTGGGCGGGCGCCGGTGCGCAGGTGACCGCCGCCAACACCATGGGCATGGGGCTCCGCACGGTTGATGAGCACATCGAGCACCTGGCGCGCTTCCGTGACGCGGCCAGGAACGCACTAGATCTGGAGAGTTAGCCCCCGTGTGCCAGGGTGACGGTGCGGCCCGTGGCCGCAGACTCGCGCGCCGCCACCAGCACCCGCTCGAGCTGATAGGCGTCCTCCAGATTAGGTGAGGGCGAGGTGCCCGTGGCGATGCCCCTGGCGAACTCGCGCAGCAGAAGCCGGGTGGGCAGCATGCGCATGTCCCGCTCGTCGGCGAAAGGCGCGTAGCGTTCGGGCACCGGAAGCTCGGCCAGAGCCTTCTCCCCCACCCTGGCGCCGAGCACCCGCCCCTTGGCTGGGGGGTTCGGCGTGTTGGCGTCCTGCGGGGTCACCAGCGTCCCCGCGCTACCGTACAGTTCGATGCGCCCCCCGTCACCCAGCGCCGCCGCCTGGGACATCACCACCGAGGCCCACCCGCCCGCTGCGAAGGAGAAGGTGCAGGCGAAGGCATCGTCCGCACTGGCCTGCACCGGCGCCCCGTCAGGCCCCGTGCGCTGGCCAAGATGCACGTGGGTATAGGCGCTCACGCTGGCGATGGGGCCGAACCAGGCCATGAGCGCATCCAGGTAGTGGGAGCCCTGGCTCCACAGCAATCCCCCGCCCTCCTCGGCGTTATCGGTATCCCCGTTGTACGCACGTCCCACCCACGCGAAGCGCCCGCCGTTGATGAGACGCACCAGGGCCATGTGCAGACTGCCCAGGTAACCCTCACGCACCAGCTCGCCCACATAGGCCCGGCCCGGCGCAAAGCGGAACTCGTGGCCCACCATGGCCGTAACACGCGGACGTGCCGCAGCGGCATCGCGCAGGGCCCGCGCCTCCTCCAGAGTAACGGTGAACGGCTTCTCGCACAGCAGGTGCTTGCCCGACTCCAGCACCGCGAGCGCCATCTCGGCGTGCAGCGCAGGGGGCGAGGCCACCAATACGGCATCCACGTCATCGCGCGCGATGAGCGCACGGTAGTCCATTAGGGCATTGGGAATGCCGAAGCGCCTGGCCGTCTCCTGAGCGCTTTGGGCGGTGCGGGTGCAGATGGCCTGCACGGTGAACCCCTCAGACGTGAGCGCGGGGATGTGCACCAAGGCGGCGTAGCGAGCGCCGATGACGCCGACGCGGATAGGCATGGAGGCCTCCTGCGGAGCCGGATTGGGGTAAGCCTACCCCACTGGCGCATACCCTGGCCCGGCGTAACATCCATACGCATCGAGCCCAGCGCAGCCTGGGCGGGAGGCGAGCGTGGCGGTCCCCCTGAGCTGGTTGGGTAGAGATGGGCGCGTGCTCATCGCGGTGGGCGCGGTCCGGGCGGTGTGTCAGGCGTTCATGGCGATCACCCTGGCCATGTACCTAGCGAACGAGGGACTCAGCCTTACCCAGATCGGTGTCTACTTCTCGGCCGGGGCGGCGGGGGCCACGGCGGCGGCGGTACTGGTGGGCACCTCATCCGAGCGATTAGGCCGTAGGCGGCTGCTGGTGCTTTTTAGTCTGCTCACCGCAGTCGGGGTTATCGTCCTGCTTTGCACCGCGAACCCCGCACTGCTGGTTACCTTCGCCTTCGTGGGTTCCATCACCGGCACACCCGGCGGAGCTGTGGGCTCCACCCAACCGCTGGTGCAAGCTGCGCTGGCCGAGGCCTCCCCGCCGGAACGGCGCACCACCACGTTCGCTATCTACCGCATGAGCGACAACCTAGGCCGCGCTGTTGGTGCGCTTGCGGCAGGGCTGCCCGAGGTGCTGGCACGGTTTAATGGCCAGGACGAGCACGGCGCATTGCGCGTGCTGCTGGCCATGACGGCGGCGACGCTGGCCGTCGTGGCGCTTACCTACCTTCTGCTGGCTCCGGACGTGGGCCGCACCCAAGTGCGCTGGATCAACCCCCTCACCCTCCCCTCACGCGGGACCATCCTGGGCCTTACCAGTCTGTTCAGCGTAGACACGCTGGGCTCGGCGCTGCTGGTGCAGAGCCTAGTGGCCTACTGGTTCAGCACTCGCTTCGACCTGGCGCTGGGGGAGTTATCCGTGGTGTTCTTAATCTCCGAGCTGCTGACGGCGCTCTCCTTGTGGCTCTCGGTGCGCCTTTCAACACGCATCGGGCTAGTGAATACCATGGTGTTCACCCACATCCCCGCATCCGTCCTGCTCGTGGGGGCGGCCTTCGCGCCCACGGCAGCCGTGGCCATCGCCTGCTGGCAGGCCCGGGCGTTCTTCTCCCAGATGGACGTGCCCGCACGCGATGCCTACACCATGTCGGTGGTGCAGCCTCACGAGCGCGTCGCCATGGCCAGCGTGCATGCCTTGGGGCGCAGCGTAGCCAGCACGCTGGGCCCGTCGGTGGGCGCCGCGCTTTGGACGAGCGTAGCGGCCAGCGCACCCTTCGTGGGGTGCGCTGGGCTCAAGATCGCTTACGACCTGGCGCTGTGGACCGTGTACCGCAAGCGCCCCACCCTGCCGGAGGCCTGAGCGCTACGGGGCATCATCCGACCTGACGTAGGCCCACACCGTCAGCAACTCCAGGCGCGTCTCGGACCGCAGTTGGTAGCCCAAGTGCTCATAGAACGCGCGGTCCACCGGGCTATTGGTGCCCAGGCCCACGCCCACGGAGAGGGGGTGGTGCAACGAGCGTAGGTACGTCTC
>JAYNIL010000038.1:3902-15343 GCA_038109085.1 Chloroflexota bacterium | reverse complement strand
ACGGCGTGGACACCATCATCACCGACCACCACCACGTGCCCGACGGCGACCTGCCCCCCGCGGTGGCCGTCATCAACCCACGCGCGCCGCATTCGGCCTACGGCTTCGACCACCTGACCGGCGTGGGCATGACGCTCAAGGTGGCCCAGGCGCTGCTGGCCCCTGAGCACCCCACCGATTGGGCCGACGGTCTGCTGGAACTGGCGGCCATCGGCACCATCACCGACATGGCCCCGCTGCAGGGTGAGAACCGGTACATCGTCCACCACGGCCTTGCCCAGTTGCGGACAACCCGCTCGGTGGGACTGCGCGCCCTCCTGGCGGCGGGGCGGGTGGAGCCCGCCCACGCCACGGCGGAGACCATCGGCTTCACCATCGGCCCGCGCATCAACGCTGCGGGACGGCTGGACCACGCCGACACCGCCCTCGCGCTTCTGGTGACCGACAGCCCGGAGCAGGCAGCGGGCCTGGTGAGCGAGCTGGACGCGCTGAATAGCGAGCGCCAGCGCCTCACCGAACAGACGCTGGAGGCCGCGCGCGCGCTGGTGCCCGTCGTACTACCGCCGCTGCTGGCCGTGGGCGACCCAGCGTTCAACCCCGGCGTGGTGGGGCTGGTGGCGGGCAAGCTGGCAGAGGAGTTCGGCGTACCCGCCTTCGTCTACACTATGGAGGGCGGGCAGGTGATGGCGAGCTGCCGCTCGACCCCCGGCTTCCACTGGGCCGAAGCGCTGGGCTCCTGCGAGGGTATGCTCACCCGCTTCGGCGGGCACGCTCAGGCGGCGGGCTTCGCCTGCGCGCCCGACGCGCTCCCCCTGCTCACCACCCGGCTGCAGGACATCGCCGCCGAGCAGCTGGGCGATGCGCCGCCCGCGCCGGAGGGCGTGGTGGACGCAGAGGTGTCGCTGCGCGAGCTCATGGGCCCCACGTTCTCGGCGCTGCGGCGCATGGAGCCCCACGGGGTGGGCAACCCCTCGCCGGTGTTCCTCTCGCGCGGACTGGCCGTTGAGCAGGCGCGCACCATGGGCGCCGATGGCGCGCACTTCAGACTGAACCTGCGGGCCGACGGCGCGCGCTGGGAGGCCGTCGCGTTCCGGCAGCGCTGGGAGCTGGGCACCGAGGCGGTGGACCTGGTCTATACCATCGGCGTGGATCACTGGAACGGACAGGAGCGGCTGCGCCTCACGGTGCTGGACTACGCCCCGGCCCCACTCCCTCCGGTCACTCGTTAAGGGGGACTCCCCCTGGGCGCCCTTCGGGTGCCGACCCCCGTCTCCGCCCGCCTAATGCGCGGGCTCGTGGGGCGCAGGGACAAGACTAGGCTCGCCGTACCCGCAGGGTCTAGCTAGGCGCTGGACAGCGCCGCCGGGTCCAGCAGGGGCAGGCGCTCGAAGCGCCCTCCCAGCACCAGGTCAGCCGGGGCACCCAACCAGTCCTCCACCAACGTGGCGTAGAGCGAGCGGAAGTCCGTGGTATAGCGCAGGTTCTCCCGGTCCAGGTCCGCCAGCGAGGGACGCTCGCCGTACAGCCCGCCCTTAACCGGCGTGCCCACCACGAATTGGGGCCCCGCGGAGCCATGGTCGGTTCCACCCGAGGCGTTGGCTGTCACCCGGCGCCCAAACTCCGTCCAGGTCATCAGTACCACGTTCCTATCCAGTCCATGGGCCTGCAGGTCCCTGTAAAAAGCATGGATTGCTTCGGCCACCTGAGTGAGCAGCGCCTGGTGATCGGGCAGCTGGCCCGCGTGGGTGTCGAAGCCGCCCATGCTCACATGACCTACCCGCAGTCCCACCCTGCCTGCGATAGCTTTGGCCACCAGGGAAAGACCCTGACCAAGCGGCGTCGCAGGGTAGTCCACCGATGGGACGTACCCTCTGTTCGCCAGTGCCAACGCCACGGCGCTCTCCTGAGCCGTCTGGAGCGTCTGCTCCAGCGCCAGCGCCAGTGGCGAAGCGCCCGCCGCGCCCTCGTATAGCTGGGCCAGCGCTGCCGTGCGCATGCTGGCCGAGGCCTGGCCCTGGGGGTCGGACTGCACCGCGTAGGAAGCCAGGTCCTTCACAACAGCCACCTGTGCACCCTGTGCACGCATGGAGGGCGGCGTCGACCTATCGACCGCAAGGGATGGCACAACAGCCTGCTGGGCGGGCATGATGCCAGCCAGGTAGCGACCCAGCCAGCCCTCCAACGCCTTCCCCGTTGGGTCGGCGTTCTCCCAGATGTCCATGGACACGAAGTGGGAGTAGTTGGGGTTGGGGTACCCCACCCCCTCCACTATGGCAACGTGCCCCTCGTCCCACAACTCCTTCAGAGAGGAGAGTGCCGGGTGCAGGCCAATCTGCGCGTTCAATGCAAGCACGTCCTCCTGGGGGATACCCACGAGCCCGCGCAGGTCGTAGTAGCGGGAGTCGTTGGCGGGAACCACCGTGTTCAGGCCGTCGTTGCCACCCGCCAGCTGCACCACCACCAGCACACGCTCACCGGGTGCGGCCGCGGGCTGAGCGTCGATAGCCGCCGCCACGGTGCGGGCGAACACCGCTGGCATGGCGGCCCCCACCGGTGCGGCCACCAGGCTGGTCTTGAGGAAGTCCCTTCGAGTGATGCCCACGCGCGTACTCAAGTGAGCTGGTGGCCCGACGAGGCCACCAGCAAGTAGGTAATATCCCGCAGCCGCTGCTCCCGGGAGACGGACACCGTGGAGGCGAAATTCATGAGCACAGCACGCTCCCAGCGCGGGAGCTGGCCTCGAAGCAGGGAGGCAAGCAGATCCACTTCGGCCTCAGGTGTAGCAGCCCCGCCCTGCGCCACCAAGGCCAGTGGGTCGTACAGGAACACTTCGCGGTTTGCCGTGGCCACGCCGTTGGCGAAGTTGACCCGCTCTAACACCGTTGCGCTTGAGATCCAGTCCTCCCCGCCAGGCCACCCCCCCACATTAGGCGGGTTAAATAGCTCTTGTCCCATGGCCTCCATGCTCACAACTGGGCGCTGAGCGTCGGTCTCAACGCCTAGCGTGCGCAGGGTGGTTGCGACTAAGTCGGCAGGGGTGCGCACATTGGCAGCCAGGGCACGAGTGGAGTAGAACTCCTCGGAGGTGAGAATTGCCCGTACCACTGGACGCACCAGTGTGCCATTGGAGAAGAACACCCTCGCGAGGCGGTCAACGACCGCAGGCTCCGGGTCTGGGTAGGCGAAGAAGGCGAAGAGACGGGTGCAGATGAACCGGGCCGCTGCGTCCTGGCGCATGATAATGTCCACCGCATCGTCACCGTCTATGTTCCCCGTCTGGCCCAGGAAGGTCTTGGTTCCTTGGTCATGGTCGGAGGGATTGAACCGGTACTCGCCCCGAAATAGGCCCCAACCGGTGTAGGCGCGGGCGAGTTCCCGCACGTCGGTTTCGGTGTAGGTCCCCAGGCCAAGGCTGAACAGCTCCATCAGTTCCCGGGCGTAGTTCTCATTGGGGTTCTCCTTGCGATTAGTGCGGCTGTCCAAGTAGATCAGCATCGCCGGATCGCGGGAAACCGCCTTGAGAAGCTCGTCGAATCGGCCCAGCGCGAACGAGCGATATAACTGGTTCTGCATCAGCATCAGCCCGCCATCGCCCACTTTGCCCAACTCGCTGGTGAGCAGGCTGTGCCAGAACAATGTCATGCGCTCCTGGAGCGGGCGCTGCCCATACACCATCCGCAGCAGCCACCAGCGCTGCAGGTGGCGCCGCCGGGTCAGGTCGAACTCCTGTGCGGCGATGCGCGCATCCAGCGCCGCATCGTCGGCGGCCTCGTAGTCAAGCAGCGCGTCCACCGCGCCCTCCACCCCCAGCGCCTGGTAGCGCGCTAGCTCCGCGGGCGCGGCGCCGAACCCCGCGCGGCGCAGCAGGTGCCCTACCCGCTCGGCCTCGGTGGCCAGGGGGGAGGGCTCCGGCGGCAGGGGGGTGGGCGTGGGGGTCGGCGTCGGAGCCAGCGTGGGCGTGGCGGTCGGCACCGGCGTCGGCGTTGCCGCAGGCGTTGGCATTGGTCGTGCCGTTGGCGTGGCGAAGCGAGTGGGCGTAGGGTAGGCCGTCGGCGTCGCCGAGGGTGCGCCTGCCTCCTCCATCGGAGCGCAGGCCGCCAGGAGCGCTGTCAGCGAGGCCGCCGAGAGCCCCAGCACCCCCGCCCGTGCCAGGAACGCCCGGCGGCCCATGCCCTGGGTCAGCAGTGATTCCAGCTCTGTTCCCTCACGCCTCTGGGGCATGCGCACTCCTCGAATCTCGTTCGCAGGGGATAACGCTCCCCCACCCTGACTGTGGGGGCCCGCCGACCCCATCACCACGGGCGTACCCTACCCCGTCCGGCGGTTTTCCACATGCAGCCGGAGCGCAGGTTCTCGCCGGCGTGCCAGCGATACCAGTGCCCTCCCCCCAAGGGCCTGCCTAGAATAACCGCATGGACACGGTGAGCGCGCCCAAGCGCGACCTCTTAGTCGAAGGGTTCCTGGCCCACCTGCGCGCCGAGCGGGGCCTAGCGGCCAACACCATCGCCGCCTACCGGCGTGACCTGGAGCAGCTGGCGGAGGAGCTCGCCCCGCCGGACGGGGAGCCCATTGATTGGGGCGGCGTGGACGAGGCTGGGCTGGCCGAGTGGGCACTGGGGCTGCGCGCCGGTGGCTACGCCGACGCCTCCTGTGCCCGCAAGGTGGCCGCCGCACGCTCCTTCTTCCAGTTCCTGGCGGAGGAGGGCGTGGTATCCCGCTCCCCCGCCGGGGCCCTGGCGGTGCGCCGTGCCCGCCGCACCCTGCCGGACGTGCTATCCGAGCGCGATGTAGTGGCCCTGCTGGAGGCAGCCGCCGCCCAGTCGGGGCCGGAGGGCGCACGCGATAGGGCCATGCTGGAGCTGACCTATGCCGCTGGTCTGCGGGTGTCCGAGGTGGTGGGCCCTACGGGGCTCGACCTGGGTGCGCTAAACCTAGAGGACGGGTGGGTCCGGGTGCTGGGCAAGGGGAGTAAGGAGCGCATCTGCCCACTCTACCCTAGCGTAGCCGCGCGGCTGCGCGCCTACATCCGCGAGGCACGCCCCCTGCTACAGGCGCACGCCCGCGGGCGGGTGCGCACCACAGGCGCAGTGTTCCTGAACCAGCGCGGACGCCCTCTCACTCGCCAGGGCTTCTGGCTGGTGCTACGCCGGGCAGCCGCCACCGCGGGCATCAGCGCGCACCTCTCGCCCCACACCCTGCGCCACAGCTTCGCCACCCATCTGCTGGCGGGGGGCGCACCGCTGCGTCACGTCCAGGAACTGCTGGGCCATGCTAGTATCTCGACCACTCAGGTCTACACCCACTTGTCGGACCGGCAGGTGCGGGAGACCTACCGCAGGGCGCACCCGCGCGCCTGAGCGAGCAGGGCGAGAGGTGCCCCCGTGCGCATCGCACTAGGCAGCGACGAGAATACGGGCTTGACGGCGCTCCTCGAGCAGGAACTGGCCGCCCGTGGGCACCGTGTCTGTCTTTTCGGCGCTCTCGCCCCCGGCGGCGATGACCGCTGGCCCGTGGTGGGCCGCGCCGTGGCGGAGGCTGTCGCCTCCGGCCAGGCCGACGAGGGCATCGTCTGCTGCTTCACCGGCACCGGCGTCTCCATCGCCGCCAACAAGGTGTACGGCGTGCGCGCCGCGCTGTGCGCCGACGCGGCCACGGCGGCGGGAGCGCGCCGATGGAACCGCGCCAACGTGTTGGCGCTGAGCCTGCGGGCCACCTCCGAGCCACTGGCACGCGAGATACTGGGCGCCTGGTTTTCCGAGCCGCTGGGCTCCGGGCAGGACGAGGAGTTGGCCGCCATAGTCGAGAAGCAGGGCCCCGCCGCTGGCGGTGCCCGCTAGGCAAGGAGCGAATCATGCCCGTCATCACCATCACAGGGCTGGTCGGCAGCGGGGCCATCGAGGTGGGTATCGAGATATCCCGCAAGCTCGGCATCGACTACGTGGACCGCATGATCCTGGCCGAGGCGGCCAAGCGCATGGGCACCACCGTCGCCGCCGTGGCCGAGCGCACCGAGCGCCCGCCAACTCGCGGGGAGCGCATCGCCGCCTTCGCGCGTTCCGTCCTGGAGCGCTCGGCCCTAGCCGGCAGCGGGGGCGACCCGTACTTTGGCGGCGGGCTCGACGCGCTGCTGGTGCGCGAGTACCGCGACTTCCCCACCGAGGGGATGGGCGACGTGGCCGATGCGCAGCTGCTGGAGATGACCGCAGCAGTGATGCGCGAATTGGCCGCATCGAATCGGGTCATCATCGCCGGGCGCGGCGCCAATATGATCCTGCGTGATAACCCCGGCGCCCTGCACGTAGGGCTCACCTCGGCGCTGGACCAGCGCGTGCAGCGCATCATGAACCGCGAGAACCTGGACCGGGCCGAGGCCGAGCGCTTCGTCGCGGAGAACGATAAGGGAAGAAACGCTTACTTCCAGCGCTTCTTCAAGGTGCATCCGGACGACCCGACGCACTATCATCTGATGGTCAACACCGACTTGCTCTCCACCCCCAAGGCCGCCGAATTGGTGGTGGGGGCAGCACGCATCGTCCCGGCCTACTAAGGGCCGTCCCGGAGGGAACCCATGCCGAAGAAGGGCAGCCGTATCGCATCCTCCCAGGCCAAGGCGCGCGCGAGCGCCCGCCGCAAGGCCCACCACGTTGGTCCCGTGCTGCCGTCGGCGGCCTATCAGGCCCCTACCGAGCCCGAGCAAGAGGCCCCGCAGATGGACGCTGAGCTCGATCAGTCCGCAGCCAGCGCCCCCCGTACCCACACGCCCGCACCTGCGGTGCGCCGCAGCGCGCCCAGCGCCCGGCGCGAGCACGCCGCCGCCGCTGCCGTCGCCTCGTCCAACGTGCGCAACGAGCTGCTTAAGATCGCCGCCGTCACGGCCATCATCGCCGTGGCGCTGGTGGTGCTAAAGCTGGGCACGACCATCGGGGCTTAGCGCTCCGCCCGGCTGCGCCACGCTCAACGGCAGGCAGACTCCCCTTCGCGCCTGCAACGCTGCCCCCGGCAGGGCGAGGCTCCCTCTCCCTTGCGTTCCTCGGGGCACTGCCGACGGACGCCATGGCGGCCTTGGTAGACTGGGCCCATGGCCCCAGCCCGTCCGACCACTAAGCACCAGGAACGCACCGCGCACTTCGCCGACCGGCTGAAGGCGCTGCCCGCCGCTCCCGGCGTCTACCTGATGAAGGACGATACTGGGGCCATCATATACGTGGGCAAAGCCGCAAGCCTGCGCTCGCGCGTGCGTTCCTACTTCCAGACCCCGGCGGGCAAGGAGCCCAAGGTGCAGGTCATGGTGACCCGCATCGCGGACTTCGAATTCATCGTCACCGAGTCGGTGCAGGAAGCGCTGCTGCTGGAGAACACCTTCATCAAGCAGCATCGCCCCCGCTTCAACGCGCGGCTGAAGGACGATAAAACCTACCCCTACATCAAGATCGACCCGTCTGAGGAGTTCCCCCAGGTCTACTTCACCCGCCGGGTGCTGGCCGACGGGGCGCGCTACTTCGGCCCCTTCGCCTCGGCAGGCTCCGTACGCAAGACCATGGACCTGCTGAAGAAGCTCTTCCCCTACCGCTCCTGCACCAAGCCCATCACCGGCGATGATGAACGCCCGTGTCTCGAGTACCACATCCACCGGTGTGTGGGCCCGTGCATCGGCGCGGTGGACCAGGCGGGCTACGGCGAGGTGATGGGCCAGGTCCTGCGCTTCCTGGAGGGCGACACCGACGGCGTGCAGCGTACCCTCACCCGGCGCATGCGCGAGGCATCGGAAGCCCAGGCCTACGAGCGCGCGGGGCTGCTGCGCGACCAACTGCGGGCCATCGCCTCGGTAACGGAGAATCAGAAGGTGATCTCGGAGCGCGCTGAGGACGCCGACGTCCTCGCCCTGGCCGCCGAGCGGGGCGAGGTCTGGGTGGAGCTGTTCAAGGTGCGCCGGGGCAGGCTCATCGGACGCGACCACTTCCTGATGGAGGGGGCCGATGCGGAAGAAGAGCCCGCGCTGCTGGCGCGCTTCATTCAGCAGTTCTACGAGACATCGTCCGACGTGCCCGCCACGGTACTCACCCAGCACCCCATCGAGGACGCGGGCGCCGTGAGCGCGTGGCTGAGCGAGCGGCGCAGACGCCGGGCCGCCGTGGTCTGCCCCCAGCGCGGCGAGAAGCGCCGCCTAGTGGAGATGGCTGCAGCCAACGCCGCCGAGGGGCTGGCCCAACGGCGCCTGCGCTGGCTGGCTGAGTCAGACAAGGTGCGCCAGGCGCTCGCGGAACTGGCCGAGGCGCTGGACCTATCGGAGCCCCCGGCGCGCATCGAGTGCTACGACATCTCCAACACCCAGGGCTCCAACTCCGTGGGCTCCATGGTGGTGTTCGAGGACGGACGGCCGAAGAACGCCCATTACCGTCGCTTTCAAATACGCGGGGTGGAGGGCATCAACGACTACGCCTCCATGCAGGAGATGCTGCGCCGCCGGTTCCGCCACCTCAGCCAGCAGCAGACGCAGGAGCCGTCCGCACCTGCCCCGCGCCAGCGCCGCCGCCGTCATGCCCGCACCGGTGCCCTGGCCAACGATGCCGCCTTCACCGGGCAGCGGCGCGAGGCCGAATCGTCCTTCGGCCTGGTGCCGGGGCTGGTGATCATCGACGGCGGGAAGGGCCACCTGGGCGCGGCGCAGGAAGTGTTCCTGGAGCTGGGTATCGAGGAACTGGTGCCGCTGTGCTCGCTGGCTAAACAGGAAGAGGAGGTGTTCCTCCCCCACATGCCGGAGCCTGTGCTGCTCCCGCGCACCAGCCAGGCGCTCTACCTGGTGCAGCGCATCCGGGATGAGGCGCACCGCTTCGCGATCACCTACCACCGGCTGCGCCGCTCCAAGGCGGCGACCCGCTCGGCGCTGGACGAGGTGCCCGGCGTGGGGCCCAAGCGCAAGCGCGCCCTGCTGCGCCGGTTTGGCTCCGTGGCCGGGGTGCGCGCCGCCAGCGCAGCAGACATCGCGCAGGTGGAGGGCTTCTCGGACACCCTGGCCGCGCTGGTGCTTGAGAAGCTGGGCGGCGGGGAGTAACGGGTGTTCCCCGTCAACGACCCGGACCTCCACCGCTCCACCCGCCCCTGGGTAATCTACGCCCTGGTGGCTGTGAACGTGCTCGTCTTCCTCTACCAGTTGGCCCTGAGCCAGTTGGATGGCGTGCTGTTCACCTACCACTTCGGTCTGGTGCCCGCAGAATTGGTCTCCGGCGCGGGGCCGGGCATCGAGCGCTTCCGGCTGGCCGACGGAAGCGTGGTCAGCGCGGACCTTGCCTCAACCCTGCCCTCCTGGGCCACGGTGTTCACCTCCATGTTCGTCCACGGGGGCGTGGCCCACGTGCTGGGCAACATGGTGTTCCTGTGGGTCTTCGGCGATAACGTGGAGGACCGCTTCGGCCACCAGCGCTTCCTCCTGTTCTACCTGGCCGCAGGCATCGCCGCAGCGGCGGCACAGGTGGCGGTGGATCCAGCCAGCCAGGTGCCCATGGTGGGTGCGTCGGGCGCCATCGCGGGTGTGTTGGGCGCCTATTTACTCCTTTTCCCCTACTCACGGGTGGACACCCTGGTCATCGTGGGCCTCATCTTCCACCTGCGCATCCGTGCCGTCTGGCTCATCGGCGGATGGGCAGCGCTCCAGACCATCAGCGGCCTCGGCAGCCTGGGCGTGTCCTCGGCGGGTAGTGGCGTTGCCTACTTCGCCCACCTCGGCGGTTTCGTCCTGGGTGCCGGAGGCGTGGTGGTCTGGCGCCTGGCCCATGGGCAACGCCCCTGGCAGGGCCGCCCACCGCGCCCTCGCTGGGGTAACGGGAGCGGTGGCTGGTACTGAAACGAGAGGCCCGGCACTGGGTGCCGGGCCTCTTCTCGCGGTTGTTCATCCGAGAACGGGTCAGTGGGTTGGCGCCGGGGTCTCGCCATCGGCGCGTTGCGCCCCGCCCTGGTTCGCCGCGCTCTTGGCGATAAACACCAGCGCAAGCAGCACCCCGATCCAGATGATGCCCAGGGTCTGCCCGCGCTCGGCGGTCCACCCCTGCATCGCCCAGACCACCCCCAGGGTTACCGTCATCGCCAGCAGGCTGACGGCCTGGAGCATCAGCGCTGCACCCCGCAGGCGGGCACGCAGCCGGCCCTTGGCCTTGGGCGTGGGCTCATGCCCGCACCAACCGCACACCTGCCAGTCGTGGCCCTGAGGCCGCTCACATCGCTCGCAGCGCATCATGTTCCCCTCTTCGATGCATCTCGGCGCTCCCCAGCGCCGGACTCGCGGCACGCACTCCCCGCACGCCGCCCTACCCCGCCGAGACGTCCCCAATGCGCAGGCTCTCCACGCTGCCCAGCTCAAGGCCCGCCACCGAGGCGCCCTCGACGACCTCAACAAAGTCCTCGTCCTCTTCCTCATCAATCTCGGCGGTATCCGCCGGGGCTGCCAGCTCGGACCTGAGCGTGCGCAGCAGCGTGATGGCCACGTCGATGTACTCGGCACTCAGCGGCACCGAGAGCCGTCGCTCCCCAGCGATCAGCTCGATGGTGCGGCCCGTCGGCACGATGGGGACGATGCCCGCCGGTGCCAGCATGACCGGCTGTGAAAATATTTCAGCGTTTTGCTTGTTTTTTCCAGATCCTTCTGGATTACTCTCTGCTTTCACCGGCCGGCCCAGCACCCGAATCGCATCGGTCAGGTGCTTTTGGATCAGCGGCGCGCGCCGGACGATCTCATCCCTAGCGGCCCGCGTGATCTCTTCTAGCCCCACCAGCATGGACATGTCGTCGGGGATCTCCCCTTCGAAGCGCGAGTACAGCTGACGGAGCAACTCCACCCGCTGGAACGCCTCCGCGCGTGCCTCCTGGCCCTCCTCAGCGTTGGCCGGGTAGATGACCCGGCGAGCCAACGGCGAGATGCGCAACTCCCCGCGGCCCTCGATGAGGCCGAAGTCACGCATGGCCGCGACCTTAGCGAACAGGGTGCCGCTCCCTTCGGCCATCCCCAGTTCCCAGGCCAGGCCCTTCACGCTCACCGTTCCCTTGAACTTGGTGAGCACCCTGCCCGCGATCTCCACCGCGTCCCCGAACCGGATGTCGGGGTAACTGTACGGACCAAGCTTCGCCATCTCTCGCTCCTCTTCTAGACCGGGCCCTGCACCCGATCCCCTCGGGCACTTCGCGCGCCAGCGCGTCCTGAGTGCGGCACTCCCGCCGCGAGGGGCAATTTAGCAATAGCCAGAACCCATGTCAAGATAGTTTTAGCAATTTGCTGGTTATTTTAGGAATATTACAGAATATTTGATGTTTTCTTCCTGATTTATTCTGGTAACACTCCTGTCACACAGCCTAGTTGCTCGTGATGCCAAGTGTGCTTTACATTTCCTTCATGCCGACTCCCCTTCTGCGTCGAGCCCGCGCAGATGCTGCCCTCACCCAGGGTGCGCTGG
>JAYNIL010000038.1:658-3802 GCA_038109085.1 Chloroflexota bacterium | reverse complement strand
ACTCCCCTTCTGCGTCGAGCCCGCGCAGATGCTGCCCTCACCCAGGGTGCGCTGGCCTCTCGCGCCGCCATCAGCAGGCAGGCCTACGCCGCCATCGAGGCGGGTACTGCGGCTCCCTCCACGCCCGTGGCGCTGCGGATCGCCCACGCGCTGGGCACCACGGTGGAGGCGCTGTTCGGCGAGGGCCCCCCGCCCGAGCACGCGCACGCGAGCACGCCCGCGCCTTCAATTACACCGGTCGGCGCACCCAGAACGGGGGCTCGCAGCGGTTTCACCGTCACCCACGGCATCGCGTCGGCGCTCGCGACTGGCGGCCCCGGAACCCTGGTGCTGGCCGGATGCGACCCCACCGCACCGCTGCTGGCGGCGGCGCTCGCGGCCCACGGCGTAGCGCTGGCGTGGCGGGAGGCTCCCTCTCGGGCGGCGCTGATGCAGCTGGCCAGGGGCGAGGCGCAGGTGGCGGGCGCTCACCTACGTGACCCCATCACCGGCGGCTTCAACCACGCCTGGGTGCGCCGCCTGCTCCCGGCCCCGGCCACGCTGGTGACCTTCGCCGTGTGGGAGCAGGGCCTGCTGGTGGCACCCGGCAACCCCCACGGGCTGCGCACTGCCGAGGACCTGGCCCGCCCTGGCCTGCGCATCGTGAACCGCCCCCTGGGAGCGGGGGCGCGAGCGCTCCTGGACGCGGCGCTGGAGGTGGCGGGCGTGCCGGGGAGTACGGTAAACGGCTACGCACACGAGCTACCCGGCCACCTTGCCGTGGCCGAGGCCGTGGCGGCGAGCCTGGCTGACGCTGGCGTTGGCGTGCGCTCGGCGGCCATCGCCACGGGGCTCGACTTCGTGCCCCTCACCACGGAGCGTTACGACCTGGTGATACCCACCGCATCGCTGGATGAACCCGCCGTCCAACGGCTACTGGCGGTGCTGGGTGAGGCGAGCCTGCGCGCCCGGGTGGAGGCGCTGGGGTACGACGGCGCGGGCATGGGCACGGAGCCCTCAGCGGCATGAGCCGCGTTTTCTTTTCAGTGTGCTTGGCCGCTATGCTTTTGTTGAACGCCTCCTGTTCATCGAAACCAGATGGCATCACCGTGGGCGTTGCGGCGAGCCTGGCGCCGCCGGTGCGGGAGGCCGCGGCACGCTACACGGCGGCAACGGGTGTTCCCATCACGCTGGTGAGCGGGGCGTCCGGTGCGCTGGCTCAGCAGGTGCGCTCCGGCGCGTCGCTGGACGCGGTGGCCTTGGCCGACGTCTCCTTCGCCGAGGCCCTGGCCGCCGACGGCCTGCTGGCGGGTGTCACGCCCTTCGCCACCGGCGTCCTGGCCGCCGTGAGCAGCCTGGACGTGCCTCCCGGCACGCCACTGGCTGCGCTGGCTGCTGACCCGGGCGTGCGGCGCATCGCCATCGCCACACCGGCCAGCGCCCCCTACGGCGCGGCGGCGGTTGCCGCGATGCGGGAGGCGGGCGTGTGGGAGGCCGCCGAACCCCGCATGGTGTACGCGCCGGACGTGGCCGGTGCCCTCGCTTACGTAACCTCGGGCAATGCCGAGGTGGGGCTGGTGGCCCTCTCCCTGGCGCTCGCCGCCGACGTACCGGGGCTCACTGTGTTGCCCTTTGGCGCCCGCGACGGGCTGACGCAGGCCGCCGGTCTCGTCAAGGGCACCGACCGCGCGCAGGACGCCCACGCGTTCTTGGAATGGCTCACCGGCCCGGAGACGGCGGCCCTCTGGCAGGCGGCGGGCTATGAGCCCGCGCCACTGGAGGCGCGCTGATGGACTGGACGGCGCTGCGCATCAGCATCCAGGTGGCACTCACGGCCACGGCCCTCGCCGTGCTAGTGGGCACACCGCTGGCTTTAGCGCTCGCCCGCGCACGGGGGCGCTGGCGCGAGGCGGCCGGTGCGCTGGTGCTGGCGCCCATGGTGCTCCCGCCGACGGTGCTGGGGTACTACCTGCTGCTGGCGGTGGGCCGGGGCTCGTGGGTGGGCGGCGCGCTGGAGTCGCTGTTCGGGGCGAGCCTGGTGTTCACCTGGGCAGGCGCGGCGCTGGCAGCCTTCGTGGCCGCCACTCCCTTCCTGGTGCGCACCGCTCAGGCGGGGTTCGAGTCCGTGGACCCTGCCTACGCCGAGGCGGCTCGCACCCTTGGCCGAGGCGAGGCGAGCATCTTCCTCACCATCACCCTCCCGCTGGCGTGGCGGCCCGTTGCGGCGGGCACGGCGCTGGCGCTGGCCCGGGCGCTGGGGGAGTTCGGCGCGACCGTGATGGTGGCGGGTAGCATCCCTGGCCACACGCAGACCATGGCCCTGGCGGTGTACGAGGCGGTGCAGCAGGGACGCGCCTCGGACGCCCAGGCCCTGGCGCTCACCCTCACGCTGGTGGGCGTGGGGCTGCTGACGGCGGTGGGCATCGCCTCGCGGCGGGTGGCGCACCGATGAGCGTCAGCGCGGACATCCAGGCCCGGCTGGGCGGGTTCAGCCTGCAGGCTGCCTTCAGCGCAGGGAGCACCGTGGCGCTGCTGGGCGCCTCCGGTGCGGGCAAGACGCTGACGCTGCGTGCCCTGGCGGGATTGGTGCGCCCCCAGGCGGGGCACATCAGCGTGGGGGGGCGCACCCTGTTCGATGGGGCGGCAGGCGTGGACGTCCCCACGCGGGCCCGTCGTCTGGGGTACGTGTTCCAGGACTACGCCCTCTTCCCCCACCTGAGCGTGGCGGCCAACATCGCCTACGGGCTCGCCGGGCGCTCGTCCCAGGCCGCTCGGGCGCGGGTGAGTGAGGTAGCCGGATTGTTGGGCATCGGCGAGCTGCTGGCTCGGCGGCCCGCGCAGCTGTCCGGCGGGCAGCGCCAGCGCGTGGCGCTGGGCCGTGCGCTGGCGCCGGAGCCCGCGGCGCTGGCGCTGGATGAGCCCTTCGCCGCGCTGGACGCGCCGGTGCGCGCGGAGCTGGTGGCCCGGTTCCGTGAGCTCCAGGAGCAAACGGGCGTGCCCACGGTGCTGGTGACCCATGATGCGGCGGAGGCCTACCTGCTGGCCCGCGAGAGCGTGGTGCTGGAGGCAGGGCGGGTGCTCCAGGCGGGCCCCCGCGAGGAGGTGTTCGGGGCGCCTGCTTCGCCTGCGGTCGCCCGGCTGGTGGGGATTAGCAACCTGCTGAAC
>JAYNIL010000038.1:0-648 GCA_038109085.1 Chloroflexota bacterium | reverse complement strand
CGTGACGCACGTCAGCGGGGCCGAGGCGTGGGTAGAGGCAGCGGGCATCGGGCTCGCGGTCAACGCCGCGGGGCTGGCGCCCGGTGCGCCGGTGACGGTGGGACTGCGGCCCGGTGGGCTGGTGGCCCGCGCGGCGGACGGGGCCGAGGCCAACGCCTCGCTGGCGCAGGACCTGCGAGCCGGACTGCGCGGCGGGCCGGTGCGCCTGCGCCTGGATGGTGGGCCGGAGGTGACGGTTGACCTGGGCTCCGGTTCGCTGCCGTGGGCGGGCCCGGCACTACCCACGCGCTGGTGGGTGGAGGCCGCCCACGGCGCCGCGCTGGTCTGGCCGCAGGACGCACGCACCACCAGCGGTACCACGCGCATCCAAGACCGCCGGGACGTATCCTAAACCCATGAGCCAACCCCACACCCGCTTGCGCGCTCGTGCCGCGCTGGTTCCCCTGGCCGCTTTGGCGGGCGCGCTGGCTCTCGCCGTGGGCGGAGCGCTGGCCACGGGGAGCGAGCTCTCCGGCATCACCTCTACCGTGGAGGGGGCCTCCGCCTCCTCCGGCAACCTGCTGGGGGTGCTCGGCGACCTGTTTCCCCTGGGCTTCGCCTTCAGCGCGGGGATGGTGAGCGCGGTGAACCCGTGCGGATTCGCCATGC
>JAYNIL010000037.1:0-15745 GCA_038109085.1 Chloroflexota bacterium | reverse complement strand
CCCCCCCCGCGGCCCCCCCCCCCCCCCCCCCCCCCCCCCCCCCCCCCCCCCCCCCGCCGGGGTTCTAGAATTTTTCATCGAAGGACACGGCCCCCGTGACCCCCACCTGGTAGGCCGAGACGCGCCGCTCGAAGAAGTTGGACAGCTCCTGCACGTCCTGCAGCTCCATGAAGGAGAGAGGGTTGCGGGTGCCGAAGTGGGCGGGCATGTCCAGGTTCTTGAGGCGCTGGTCAGCCACGTATTCCAGGTACTGGCGCACCTCCGCCACCGTCAGGCCCGCCACGCCACCGCCCAGTAGATCCTCGGCGAACTGCGTCTCGCAGGCCACCGCCTCCTCCAGCATCTGCACCACCTGGCGCTGCAGGTCGGAGTCGAACAGGCCGGGGTGCTCGGCGCGCACCTTGCGCACTACCTCCAGGGCGAAGCCCATGTGGGCTGACTCGTCGCGGAATACCCAGTTGGTGCCCGATGCCAGCCCGTTCAGCAGCCCCTTGGAGCGCATGAAGTAGACGTAGGCGAAGGCCGCGAAGAAGAAGAGCCCCTCCACACACGTGGCGAAGCAGATTAGGTTCAGAAGGAACTCCCGGCGCTTGGCTTCGGAGTCGATGTGGTCGAGGTCCTGGATGGAGTTCAGCCACTTGAAGCAGAACTCGGCCTTGCGCCGCACGCTGGGGATGGTGTCGATGGCGCGGAACATCTCGTGCCTGTCTTCGATGTCCGGGATGTAGGTGTCCAGAAGCGTCAGGTAGAACTGGACGTGCACCGCCTCCTCAAACAGCTGACGCGACAGATACAGGCGTGCCTCCGGGCTGTTGATGTGCCGGTAGAGGTTCAGCACCAGGTTGTTGGCCACGATGGAATCGCCCGTAGCGAAAAAGGCCACCAGCCGGCGCACCAGGTGGCGCTCCGGGGCCGAGAGCTTGTTGTTCAGGTCCTTGATGTCCGAGGAGAAGTCCACCTCGTCCACCGTCCACGTGTTGCGTATCCCGTTCTTGAACATCTCGTAGAAGACGGGGTACTGCATGGGGCGCAGCGTCAGGTTCAGGCCGGGGTCGAGGAGCATGGTTTCCACCTCGGTGAGGATGGGACGACCTAACCGGGGCTGGTGCCCGGCGGCCGTATGGCCAGCTGGCATCATCGCACGCCCAGCGGGGCAGGAGCCCCGCCGGGCGTGCGAGCGGTACTACGCTACTGGCAGGCCTCGCACGCTTCCGGGTTCTCCAGCGAGCAGGCGATAGCCTCGGCGTCCGAGTATTCCTTCTCGGCGGCGGCTGCCGTGAGAGTCGTGGTCTGGAGGATACGGGTGGCGGGGCGGGAGCGCAGGTAGTAGGTGGTCTTCAGGCCCGACTTCCATGCGTACATGTACATGGAGGAGAGCTTGCCAATGTTGGGCGAGGCCATGAACAGGTTCAGCGACTGGGACTGGTCGATGAACGGGCCACGGGCCAGCGCCATGTCGATGAGCGCCTTCTGCGGCAGCTCCCAGGCGGTCTGGTAGAGGCGGCGCAGGTCATCGGGCAGCTCCGTCAGGTGCTGCACCGAGCCCTCACCAGCCTTGATCTTGTTGCGGATGGACTCGTTCCACATCCCCCGCTCCTTCAGCTCGCTCACTAGGTAGTTGTTGATCTGGATGAACTCGCCGGAGAGAGTCTCACGCTTGAACAGGTTGGACACCTGGGGCTCGATGCACTCGTAGGCGCCGCAGATGGAGGCGATGGTGGCCGTGGGGGCGATGGCGATGAGCAGGGAGTTGCGCAGCCCGTGCTCCTTGATGGAGTCGCGCAGCTCCTCCCAGCCCTCGCGCTGCGGGGTCACGCCCCACAGGTCGAACTGCAGGTCGCCTTGGGCGGCGCGGGTGTCCGCGAAGGTCTCGTGGGCCCCGTCCTCCTTGGCCAGTTCGTTGGAGGTCTTCAGCGCCCAGTAGTAGACCTCCTCCTGGATGCGTCCGGCGACGGCGCACGCCTCCTCGGAGTCGAAGGGCAGGCGCATCTTGAACAGCACGTCCTGCAGGCCCATGACGCCCAGGCCCACGGGCCGCCACTTGGAGTTGGAGAAGGCGGAGGCGCCGGTGGGGTAGTAGTTGATGTCCACCACCCGGTCGAGGAACCGCACGGCGGTCTGCACGACCCTGCCGATGCGCTCGTAGTCGATGCCGCCGTCCTTGACGAAGTGGCCCAGGTTCACCGAGCCCAGGTTGCAGACGGCCGTCTCCTCCTGGTTGGTGACCTCAAGGATCTCCGTGCACAGGTTGGACAGGTGGATGACGTTCTCTGGCTTGAGCGTCTGATTCGACTTGCGGTTGGAGGTGTCCTTGAAGGTCATCCAGCCGTTCCCGGTCTGGGCCAGGGTGCGCATCATGCGGCTGTAGAGCTCACGTGCCGAGACCTGCCGCTCGAAGAGCCCCTCGGACTCGGCCTGCAGGTAGCGGCGCTCGAACTCCTCGCCGTAGGTGTCCACCAGGTCGGGCATCTTCTTGGGGTCGAAGAGCGACCAGGTGGCGTCCTCCTCGACGCGCTGCATGAACAGGTCCGGCACCCAGTTGGCCAGGTTCAGGTTGTGGGCGCGCCGGGCCTCATCGCCCGTGTTGTCGCGCAGTTCCAGGAAGTCTTCAATGTCCGCGTGCCAGCTCTCCACGTACACGCAGGCAGCGCCCTTGCGCTTGCCGCCCTGGTTCACCGCCGCCACGGAGGAGTCCAGCGTCTTCAGCCACGGCACGATGCCGTTGGAGGATCCGTTGGTGCCGCGGATCAGTGAGCCCTGGGAGCGCACGCGGGAGAACGAGACGCCGATACCCCCCGCGAACTTGGAGAGCTTGGCGATGTCCGTGTACCGGTTGTAGATAGCCTCCAGGTCGTCCTCCGGAGAGTCCAGCAGGTAGCAGGAGGACATCTGCGGGTGGCGTGTCCCCGAGTTGAACAGGGTGGGGGAGGAGGGCATGTAGTCCAGCCGGGACATGAGCTGGTAGAGGTCGATGGCCTCGTTGGGGCTGGTGGCAAGACCACAAGCGACGCGCAGGAAGAAGTGCTGGGGGGTCTCCAGCGAGAGGCGCGTGTCGGGGTGCTTGAGCAGGTAGCGGTCGTACAGGGTGCGGATGCCGAAGTACTCGAAGGCGCGGTTGCGCTCCGGGTCGATGGCGTCGTTGAGCTTGCGGGCGTTGACCGCCACGAACTCAGCCACCCCGTCGTCGATGAGGCCTAGGGCGTGGCCGGTCTTCACCGACTGGGAGAAGGAGTGGATGTCCTGGTTGGCCACCTCCTTGTCGATGAACACCGCCAGGAGGCGCGCCGCCAGCTTGGAGTACTGGGGCTCCTCGGCGATGAGCGAGGCGGCCGTGCGGATGGACAGCTCGTCCAGTTCACGGGTGGTGGCCCCGTCGTAGAGGCCGGAGATGGTGCGGGTGGCCACGCGCAGCGGGTCCACGTCGCCCAGGGAGCCGGCGGAGCGCTCCACGGCGCGGACGATCTTCATGACATCGGCCGTCTCCAGATCACCCGAGCGCTTGCGCACCCGCATAGTGGTTGCGTTGGCGGGCGCGCCCTCCACGGGCGTGCCGCTGATGATCTGGCCGTCGGTCTGCGGGATCGTCGTCATGATGCCTCCTGCTCCCCGGGCCGCCACCCAATTCGGACGGCCCGCTTCCTATTGCTCCGCCAGGGCCTCGGCAGGGCTCCGAACGGCTTCCAACGAGCGCCTAGTCTGGCACCCACATCTTGGGGTGTCAATCACTATTTGCGCGATATCTAGTAGTTCTGGGGATGCCAGAAAGATGGATAGCCACCATCCTATAGCAGGGGGCTCTGGCCGCGCCAGCAGGGGGTGTCAGGGGGCTCCCCAAGTTCTCCCGGTTGCCTCTGGCCGCCTCGTCCAAGGGACTCCCCTGCGCCCCCTGAGGGGGCTATCCCACCTCCGCTCGCTGTGCGCTCGCTCATGGCAGCAGGCCCGTGGCCTTCTCGCATAGTTCGGAGTTGGGGGTGGGGCGCCGCCCCAAATGCGCCTAGGGCCAGGGAATGTCCGGGCTAGAGGGGTGCAGTGAGCACCTTTCCCCGCCGGGGGTTCGGCGCTAGCGGGGCGCCCAAGGGGTGTCCTCCTCCTTTCGAGCCCGCCGCGTAGGCGGCCGGGCGAGCGGAGCAGAACCTCGCCCCTCTAACTCGCCTCGGGTTTCTCGAAGACGATGTGTACGTCGCCCGTGGTGTGGGTGCGGAACCCAGCCTCGCAGGCGGCCAGGTAATAGTCCCAGGTGCGGATGAAGAACTCATCGTACCCCTGGGCCCGCACGTCCTCGATGCGCTCCCAGAATCGCGCGCGCCAGAGGCGCAGCGTCTCGGCGTAGTCGAGGCCGATGTCCTCCACCGAGCGCACCACCAGGCCGGTGTGGGCGTTGGCGCGCTCCATGGCGCCAACCGAGGGGAGCACCCCGCCGGGAAAAATGTACTTCTGTATCCAGTTCACGCCGGTGCGTTGCGCTTCGAACTTGGCGTCGGGCACGGTGATGACCTGCATCGCCAGCCGCCCGCCGGGCTTGAGCACCCGGGAGCAGGCTGTGAAGAATGTCTCGAAGAACTCGGCGCCCACCGCCTCGAACATCTCGATGGAGACGATGGCGTCGAACTGCCCATCCACCTCGCGGTAGTCCTGCAGGCGCACCTCAACCTTGTCGGACAGCCCTGCTGCCTCCAGCCGCTCACGGGCGAGCTTGGCCTGCTCGTTGGAGATGGTGAGGGTGGTGATGCGCGCCCCGAACTCGTTCGCGGTGAGGGCGGCCATGCCGCCCCAGCCGGTTCCTATCTCCAGCACCTGGTCCCCGTCCTTAATGCCGGCGAGGGTAGCCATGCGCCGGTACTTGTTGCGCTGGGCCTCGGCCAGGTCCTGGCCGGGCTGCGCGAACAGGGCGGACGAGTAGGTCATCGTCTCGTCCAGCCAGAGGGCGAAGAACTCGTTGCCCAGGTCGTAGTGGGCGTGGATGTTGTGCTTGGAACCGTCCACGGTGTTGGCGCGTGAACGGTGCAGGCGCAGGTTGCGCCAGCGGTTTAGCAGCTTCAGGGGCCCCTTGTTCAGGTCAACGGAGCGCCGGTTCACCAGCGCCAGCTCCAGCAGGGCGACCATGTCGGGCGAGGAGCAGTGGCCATTCTGGTAGGCCTCGCCGAAGCCGATCTCCCCGCCGAAGACGACCTTGGGGAAGAAGCCGTCGTCGTTGATGCGCAGCGTGGCGGCGGGGCCCGGCTGGCCGGAGTCCACGTGCCGCTGGCGTCCGTTGGGCAACTCCACGGTGAGGCTGCCCGCCTTGATGCGCGTGATGGCGGCCTCGAAGGCGCGCTTGGCCAGGCGGTTGGAGACCGCTGGAGGGAGCAGGCTGGGCATCGGTGCGCCTCCGGGGCTAGGCCGCGGCCGGGGCGGCGGTAGTCTCGCCCGTCACCACCCGCAGGTCGATGCGGTCGGCCACGAAGGCGCGCATGCGCCCCCGCACCTTCCCGTACACCCCGCCGCGGTTGGCGCTCATGGGCAGAAGCCCCACCTTGTCCAGGATGGCCTCACCCATGAGGCCGTAGCCAGGGCCGCCCAGTGCATTGAGCGTGCTCTGGACCAGCCGGGGCGAGAACGGGCCGATGGGGTAGCCGCGCCGGACGGCGATGTCCATGAGCAGCTGGCCGGTGCGCTTGACCGTCCCGGCCATGTCGGCGAAGTTGCGGACCAGGTCGCGGCCTATCTGGCCGAAGTCCTGGTGCATCTCGTGCATCCACTCCAGGGCGCGGGTGCCGAACTGCGGAACCAGGCGGGTGCCGGGCATCTGGAAGCCGAGCACCGTCTTGGCCACCAGGGGCAGCAGCTCCGGATTCTCCTCCACTTGCAAGGCGGCCATGTCACGGTACCAAACGGTGTGGAGCGTCTCACGCCGCTTTATGACGTTGGCGCAGTGGGCGGCGTAAGGAGCGCCGGGCTTGAGCAGGTTGGCGATCAGCCCGTGCCAGTTGTCGGTCAGGTACTCCTGGATCACGCCGTAGGTGGCCAGCTCCACGGGGGTGCGGCCGCAGCAGTGCTCGTAGGTCTTCTCCTGCGTCTCGCGCTGCTCACGCTCGAGCTCCTCCTCGGTGTAGCCGAGGGTCTGGAGCATCAGCTGGTAGGGGGTGGCGTGGGTGTGCTCGTCGGGCACCCAGACCTTCTCGTTGAACCGGGCGAGCCAGGGCGCGTTGTAGCGCTCGGCGCCATCCTGGAAGACGGCGGCGTAGGAGTCGGTGGCGCACTCGGTGAGCATCGCCAACTTCAGGATGCCCACCAGGTCTTCCCGGGTCATCCCCTCAGGGAGCGTGTCCACCACCTTGCGCACATCAATCTGGTCGGATGCGGCGCGCATCTCGTTCAGGTCGGGCAGCACGCCGCGCCGGGCCACGATCTGGTCGACCAGGGCCTCCAACTTGGGTGCTGCGGTGGGCGGCAGGTAGTACTCACCATCGGTGCGGCTCATGGTTGGGGCACCTCGCTACATATTCCAGCACTCGTACGCGCTTGGGGGGAGAAAAGGTCAAGCCCCGTTCGGGGGCGGCCATTGCTGACGATGCTCGGGCAGGGGGCGCTGATGCGGTTTCTCCTGTCCTGCTGCGCTCGCGGCCTCATAGCCGGGCCGCATTGGGCGCTCACTACGCCTGATGGAGCGAGCGTACTGAACCGCCCCACCGGTGTCAACGCGCAGTAGGAGCCCGCTGTTGCGCATCCGCGTCATCCCCATCGAGTCTGCGGGGTCGGCCGATGAAGGTCAGTTCCACGCAGGGCATACGATCCAGCACCCGCACCGCAAGGGCGTAGGGGCCCCACCAGGGCAGGCGTAGTGTGTTGTGGATGCGCAGCATGCCCACCGCCGCCGCCATGCCCCAACCGCGTGGGCCCATGCGCAACGCCCAGCGGCCCACGAAGCGCAGCAGGTGAGGCGTGCGCTCGTGGCGATCGCGCAGCACTCGAGCCTCGACGGCGATGGCGTAGACGCCCTGTAGCGTGGGCACCAGTACGGTGGCGCTGGGGCGTTCCGCCAGGTTCGCCACCCAATCGCGCGTGCCGGGGTAGCCGGAGAGCAACAGGTGCTCTCCGCCATCCCACGCGTAGGTGGTCTCCACCATACGGGGAGCACCGGTGCGCCTGCCGGTGTGCAGGGTGCGTACGACGAACCCCTCGCGCAGCGCTGAGCGCAGCGGGGCGGGTAGGGTGGCGGGAGGGGGGGCGGTGCTCACCCGGCCAGTATGGCACGCCTTCCTTATATAAGGAGGGCGTGCCCATCCCCGGAGAAACAAGGGGCCCCTCTCCAGGGGAGTGGAGGAGGTCCGGTGACAGGCTGATCCAGGGCCTGGCAGGAGATGGGGAAGGGGGATGGCCCAGGACTGTCCTGTGCGGCGGCGTCCGCGAGGAGTTGGGGGAAAAACGGTTCCGCCGCCGACATAAACACAGTACCGGTGTCGGGGCCTCCGCGGCATGCGGATGCACCCCCCATGGGCATGGGGGCCAGCCCTCTTACACGTTGGGGGAGTTGGGCGCGGCTATGCGCTGCGCTTGGCCGTGGCCTTGTCGGCGGCATCGGCCAGCGCGGGGAAGATGCGCCGTAGCACCACCACGCTGACTACGCCGGCCAGGGTGACGACGGTGATGGCCTGCTGGGGTCCCAGCACCTCGGCGAGAAGGCCCATGAGGAACGTTCCCGGTGCCTGTGCGCCGATGCCCAGGGCTATGGCGCCCATGGCTCGGCCTCGCTCCTGGGGCGTCACCGCCTCAAGGGGGATCACCGGCTGCATGCCCGCGAAGGCCGCCAATCCAAGGCCCGCCACCACCATGGCGCCCAGCGCCAGCGGGTACCACGGTGCCCAGGCGAAGACCACGGCCATGACCATGAGTAGCGCGGCGCCCAGCGAGTAGTAATTCCCTTTATGCGGGGTATCGCGCGAGGCTATGATGGCTGAGCCCACCAGCGCTCCGAACCCCAGCGCGCTCACCAGCAGCCCGAAGGCCACTTCCTGCAAACCCATCACATCGCGGGCGACCACTGAGACCAGCTGCACGAAGGGGAAGCCGAAGAAGTTGAATGCGGCCGTCAGCAGCACCGCGCCCAGCACGGTGCGATTGGTGCGCATGATGGAGGCGGCGTCGCGAAGCTGCTGGCCCACCGGGCCACGGGATACGGTGCGCGCCTGATCGGCGCTCACCCGAATGCTCAGCACCAGCATCAGGCCCATCACCATCAGCAGTGCGATGCCCATGTAGGCGCCGGTGAACCCGGCGTACCGGATAAGGGTGGTGCCCACCAGCGGGCCTACCATGTTGGAGCCGGTGACCAGCCCCGCGTCCAGGAACGTCGCGTTGGAGAGAGCGCGGCCGGTGAAGATGTCTCCCAGCAGGGCGCGCCGGGCTGCGTAGTCCACGGCCCAGGTCGTGCCGGTGACGAAGATCATCAGGTAGGCCATCCATGCCACCTGGTGCCCGCTGGCCAGCAGGCCCACCATCACCAGCGATGCCGACAGGTTGATGGACTGCGCACCCAGCATCAGGCGCCGACGCGCGAACCGGTCTGCCAGGTTCCCCGCCATCAGGCCGAACAGGAACATAGGCGCCACGCGACTCACGCCAACCAGCGCCACGGCAAGGTCGGAGCCCGTGAGGGTGAGGACGAACCAGGAGAGGACCGCCAGCTCCGTGGCCCGGTACGTGTAGTAGAAGATGCCCAGCGTCCACACCCGGCGGAAGGTGGGGTTGGACAGGGCCTCGAAAGTGCGCACGCGCGAAGGACGCGGGGGCTGTGGGGAGCTCGCAGCAGGGGTAGACGGCACAGTCGCACCCGGAGGGCAGGGTGGCGCCATTCTAGCGCCCCGGCCATCCGGTTGGCTTCCCATACGTCGGTTAGGCTTTTTCTCAAACTACGCTTGGGTTACCACGCAGCCCGTGAGCGGTGTCAGGGTTGGCGCGACGCTGAGCCCTCACTACACTGGTGGCGCTGACCCGCCGGACTTGCCCCAGGAGGCCTTATGCTCAAGGCTGCATTCATCGGTGCTGCGGTGATCTTCGCCCTCATCGCCATCCCCGTGGTGCACTTCCTCACTGCCATCCCGTCGCCCTTCATCGGTGGCTACATGGCTGGCGCACGCGCGGGTGTGCGCGGCGGACAGGCGTTCACCATGGGGATGTTGCTGGCGGCGCTGCTGGTGGGGCCAGTCATCGGAGTGATGGCCCTCTCCAGCCTTCTCCTGGGCTTCTCAGTCACCTTCGCCCTGGGATTGGCGGGCGCCTTCGCCGCCTACATCTTCCTGGCTGGGTCCGTGGGCGCCGCAATCGGCGGCGAGCACGTGCGCAAGCAGGCCGCCTCCTAGCGCCCTTCCGGCCCGCTTCTTCACGCTCGTTCCTGCTCAGCGCTGCTCGTCCGGAGCCACAGCGCCGCACCGGCACGCACTTACGCGTGGGCCACTCGCAAGTTGCTCTCTACGTGAAGACATACAAGATTGCTGGGTTTTGGTCATTTGATTAAACCCGGATTTAATAAAAGGCTTGACATCATCTGTGCTTATGAGTACTAATACCGCAACCCACTCCTAGGAGCAGGTCATGGGCAAGGCAAACAAGCCCTACGCGCGGTTGCTTCGGGTCAGCACCACCCGGATGGACGGGGGTAAGCTATTCGGCTCGACGCCCAAGGAGAAGTGGGAGCGGTTCGCCTCACCGGATAGGCAGAACCGCGTCGCCATCGGTAACCATTCCATGCTCATAAACCACCCCCAAGGGTGGGTGCTGGTCAACACGGGACCTGGCGAAAAGGCCCCGCTCTCTTTGGATGTGGCACCGGTGCGCTCGCGCTCCTCGCTGCTGCGGGATCTACGCGAGTTGGGCCTGATGCCCAAGGACATCCGCGTGGTCATCTACACGCACCTGTGGGACGAGTACGCGGGCGGGGGCACCCACATGACCTCCTCCGGCCGGGTGCTCCCCACCTTCTCCAACGCCCGCTATGTGGTGCACCGCGACGCGCTGGACGAGGCCAAGCGCCCCTCTGAGCGCGTTGCCCGTGCTTACCGGGCCGATGACGTGGAGCCACTGGAAGAAACCGGGGTGCTGGAGGTGGTGGACGGTCCCGCAGAGGTGCTGCGCGATTTGTGGGTGGAGCCCGCACCCGGCCCCGCCGCCGGGCACCAGATCGTTATCACCGAGCACGCCGGAACGACCTACGCCTTCATGGGCGTCCTGGTGCCCACGTCTCTGCACCTGAACCCGCAGGTATGCACCGCGGCTGACCGCAACCCCGACGCCACGGTTCGCACCAAGGCCGAGGTGTGCAGGCAGGCGGTAAGTGAGAACTGGCAGGTCGGGCCCGTGGGGCCGGACGAGTGGGTGGCCTCTAAAGACTTAGAAGCCCTCTCTGCCTTCAGCGCGGGGACCGCGCTGGCCCCGGTGGAGGCTCCCGCGCGCGTCAGCGCCCGCAAGACACCAGTGGCTGCGGCCTAGCCCTCCCAGCCCAGCTCGCGCAGCATCGCGATATCGAATGAATCCAGCGCCGCCTCGGATAGCATGTCTGGGCGGCGCTCCAGTGTGCGGCGCAGCGCCTCCCGCCGGCGCCAGCGAGCGATGGCCGCATGGTCGCCGGAGCGTAGCACCTCGGGCACGTCCTTGCCCCGGAACGCGGCGGGGCGCGTGTACTGGGGGTACTGGAGGAGGCCGCTAGTGTGCGAGTCGTCAGCGACGGCCTCCTCCCCGTGGCCCATCGCCCCCGGCAGCAGGCGTATCACGGCATCCACCACTGTGAGGGCGGGCAGCTCACCGCCGGTGAGCACGTAGTCACCCACGGACAGCTCCTCGGTCACCAATCCCTCGATAATCCGCTCGTCCACCCCCTCGTAGCGCCCGCACAGCAGCGTGAGCGCGGGCAGGGTGGCCAAGCGCTCGGCGTCGGCCTGGCGGAAGGTGCGCCCCTGTGGGGTGAGCAGCACCACGGGGGTGCCGGTTGGTAGGGCCAGGGATTCCACCGCCTCGAAGAGCGGCTCCGGGCGCATCACCATCCCCGGCCCGCCGCCATAGGGCGAATCGTCGGTGGTGTGGTGACGGTCGTGGGTGTGGGCGCGGATGTCGTGCACCGCGACGCTGGCGATGCCCGCGCCGATGGCCTTTCCCACGATGCCCACGCCCAAGGGGCCGGGGAACATTTCTGGGAAAATGGTCAGCACGTGGATCTGCATCCGCCTCAGTGCCCCCGCGCGCGCTCGGTGAGTTGGCCCAGCGCGTGCTCCAGCACAGGCGCCAGCGCCTCCATCCCCTCGCGAACGCCCTTGCTCGAGCCGGGTAGGTTCAAGATGAGCGTGCGCCCCCGCACAGCCACCAGCCCGCGCGAGAGCATAGCCATGGGCGTCTTGGTGAGACCGTAGGCGCGCATCGCCTCGGCCATGCCCGGCACCAGCCGCTCCGCCACAGCGCCCGTCGCCTCCGGCATCACGTCGCGTGAGGTGAGCCCCGTACCGCCGGTGGTCACCACCAGGTCCAGGCCGTCATCGTCGGCCCAGGCCCGCAGCGTCGCCTCCAGCTGGTCCCGCTCGTCGGGCAGTACCAGGTAGCGGCGCACCTGGTAGATGGGCGGTGCCAGCAGTTCGTGGAGCAGCGCCCCGGAGGTGTCTTCGCGCTCGCCACGCGCGCCCAGATCCGAGGAGGTGAGGATGCCAACGGTGTACATGCGGGGATTGTAGCGCCCGTCAGCCCTGGGGTACGCCCCAATTGGGTTCCTGCTCGTTCAGCGCGCGCACGACTTCAAGCGCGTTGTTGGCGTGGCGGCCCATGCGCACCTCACCGTGCCAGGCGGCGGCGATGCGCCCGTCGCGTCCGATGACGTAGGTGATGCGCTTGGTGCCCAGCCCCAACCAGCGCCTGGCCTCGTAGGCGCGGATGATAGCCCTACTCTGGTCGGGGACTAGCCGGTACGGCAATCCCTGTTGGGTGATGAACCGCCCCTGGACGGCGGCAACGTCGGGGGATACCCCCACGATGGTCGCGCCGTGGCTCGCAATGTCTCCGGCTCCTTCACGGAAGCCGCGCGCCTCGCGTGTTCAGCCTGCGGTGAAGGCCTTGGGAAAGAAGTAGAGCACGACTGGTCCGCCTTTAAGGGTGGCAGCGAGGCTGAAGGTGACGCCGTCCGAATCGGGCGCCTCGATGGCTGGTGCGGTCATGCCGGGTGCGAGCATGAAACAATTTTACCGCACCGCCGCATCGTCTCCCACGGGCTTGCCCCCCAATCGCACTGTGGGCTAGCGTGGTGTTATGAGTACCACCGTCAAGCGCATCCTCTACTTGATTCCCTATGTCGCTTCTTCCCGGCCCGAGGCCGAAGAGCATGCGCTGGTCGAGGAGTACTGGCATGAGGCCGTGGAGGAAGTTGAACGTCTTAGCGTGGGCGCTCCCGTGCGCCACATCTTTCACGAGGGCTCCATTTCCTCCGGGCAGGAGGCGCTGGCGGTGCTGGAGCAGGGCAACGCGTCAGGCTTCCGGTACCTGAAGCGATTGCTGGAAGCCTGTGCCCAGCTGGAGCCCACCGAGGACGTGGAGTCGCTCAAAGCAACCCTGGACCTTCACCGGTGCATGTCGGTAGTTCAGGCGAGCGAGAAGGTGGCCGAGCGGCTCATGCACTGGTTCGAGGAGACTCGCAAGGAGCGATACCAGGGAATCGCCCAGAAGGTGAACGGCGCGTTACGCACGGGAGGCTCAGGCGTGCTGGTTATCAGTCCCGACCATCAGGTGCAATTCGCCCAGGACATCGACGTGGTGTACGTGGCCCCGCCTGCCCTCGACCGGCTCACTCGCTGGCTCCGCGACCACGCCACCGCTCCCGATTCATCCGGGCCGGGGGATGAGGGGCCCTTCTGAGCAAAGCCGGGCGGACCCTAGGCCTAGTCCCGGCTCGCCGCCTCCACTAGCAGCGCCAGCGAGTGACGGGTGAAGGCCGCCTGGAGCGCCAGGCGAGTACCGACAGGCTCACGTACCAGGCGGGTCATCGACCAGTTTGGACCAGCGATGGCCAGCCAGCACCGCCCCACGTCCTTCCCCCTGGGCCCGGCTACGCCACTAGACGCTAGGCCAATGGTGCTACCGAAGCGCTCCCGCACCGCCTCCGCCATCGCGCGCACCACAGGCTCGCTCACCGAGCCGTGCTCGATAAGCAGCGCCTGGGTAATGCCGAGCAGGCTAGTGCGAGAAGAGTAGTCATAGGTGGCGACAGCCCCCTTGAAGAAGGCTGTCGCGCCGGGGTAGCGAGTAAGGCGCTCGCCGATGCGACCTCCCGTAGTACCCTCGGCCACGGCCACGGTGAGGCAGCGCTCACGCAGTACTCGCGCCGCCTCCTTCGTCAGAGCCTGTTCGCTTTTCATGACTAAAGTCTACGCCGCCTGGCCCCAGGAGGCCGGACAGCCGCTCGCATCCGCTTTAATGGGACCTGGTACATCCTGGGAGCGAACCTGTTTCGGGGGCCAAATAGCCAACATTGCACAGTCGCTCAACTGTTACAATCGGTCTATCGGGGTGTAGCGCAGCCCGGCAGCGCACCTGCTTTGGGAGCAGGGGGTCTCGAGTTCAAATCTCGACACCCCGACCAGTTTGAGATCGAGAGCCCAGCCAAACGGCTGGGCTCTTTTTTTGTCAGATCCGGTTGTCCGATCCGGATCCCCCATGGACACCCAGTGTTCTGAACTTCGAACTTGGTAATCCCGCAGGTCCTGTACGATATATCGGGGTGTATCGGAGCCCGGCAACGCCTCCGTCGCCTCGCAGCATGCTAGCGACTTCCGTGACTTGAGTTCTGACAGAGCCCTAGCCGTCTTTCTTGGAGAAAGATCTCAATATTGGAGCCCCTAGAAATTCCCGCAGGCCCAATCATTCTTTTTGATGGGGTTTGTAATCTCTGTAACGGATTCGTGCGATTCCTACTCGAGCGCGATAGTGAAGCGATGTTGCGCTTCGGTTCGATTCAGTCAGCCAGCGCGGTAGCCCTACTGGACAGGTATGGGTACTGCCCGGACTCCCACGATTCGATCTTAATTATTGATCGGGGGACGGTTTTGTCTCACTCAGACGCCGTTGTGCAAGCTATCGCTGCTCTTGGGGGTCGATGGCGAGTGGTTCACCTTGTGCGGTCGGTTCCGAGGCCGGTTCGAGACTCGATCTATCGTGTGATTGCTAAAGCGCGGTACCGTTTGTTTGGACGTTCAAGGGTCTGTAGGGTGCCACCCCTGGGCTGGGAATCGAGATTCATCGACGCATCCCCAATTGTGTCGACTTAGGACGTCTCATCTCGCGAGCTCTTCCAGCAAGTCTTCCCCGTTCGGCACCATACGCGCCCTGGCGAGGTATATCAGGAATAAGGATCCCAGCCTCATTCTTTGGCGAGGGAGGCCTTATCGATCGACGATGAGTATTTGTTGATAACAGGGGCGGTAGTGCTGGCTTCCAGGGTCACCGATTCTCGTAAAAGCTGGCGGATGGTTGTTCATTCATGGACTACAACGGATACCACCGCTGGCCCAATCCTTCGCCGTCCTGCTAGATGCTTTGCTGGGTACATAGGTATCGCTCGATCACCGGGGTGACGGTCAGTGCTTGTTACCGACTCAAGTTGGACTTGAGCATCTTATCTGCCGGCAGCACCTTGATGAGGATTTTTCAGGCCGTTTGCTTCGGCCAGAAGTACGGTAGGTCTGGAGGCTCTGACCAGCCAAACTGGGAGTACCACACAGGGTCTTTCCTTAACAGCGCAGAGCGGTGAGAACGGTGCAGTCGTTCGTCCCCGAGCCATGGAGGACTGACTTCTGGCTGAGGAAAGAGCGATTCGAAGAAGGCTCGGTGTTGCGGATATGAGAGCCCACGTCGCTCGAGTTCATCTAGACCAAAGAGCGCATACCTAATAAGTGCCGCCTTGTAGGGGCGCCACATTATGGACGCGGGATGGCTGGCCCAGCCTCCCCCAATAAGAGTCTTGCATTCGCGGTAGACCTGATTGCCCAATCTCTTCGGATCGAGGCACACAACCGAATCGTTGAGGTCAGAGTAGGGTAGGAAAACCTGCAAGGCCCTCTCCTACTGAGCCGGTCCGCTTCGACTTGCAGCCTGGTCGGTTCGTGCAGCCATGATGAAATCGTTCAACGACAGCCCTTGTACTGAGTGCGTCCACCAACGAACCTCCGTTTGCGCCCAGCTCGTGACCATCTCTGGATGATGACCAGCACTTTCAGCGATCGCACCAACAACGTTGCAGAATGCGAGCGCCCCGGCAAAATCGTCGAAGCGATATGTTTTCACCAAGCGCTCCGGCGATGTTTGGAGAATTTCCCATCCCGGGATTTGATTGAGAAGTCCTCGAGATTCGTCGTTCGTAAGCCGGATTGGTTCGATAAAACTGCGGTCGACTAGTTGAGCCATATTAGCTTCTGTGTCTTAACAGGTCGTCGGCCCATATCTTGGGGTTTTGTTGCCTCATAACCAATTCTTCTGTAGTGCGGCAATCAATCACTCGTCGGTATCAAGCGAAACCCGGACCTTCAGGACCAGCCTGTTCAGAGTAGTCAAACCACCTCTTCGGTGACGTTGGTACTCGTTACCCGCCCTGTCGGGTGTATCCGCTTCGGATCTACTCGGGCTGACTCGCTGGCATGCGGGTGAACTCGCGATGCCAGTTAGTTCGGCTACGGGCGCGGGGAACCGACCAACTGCTCTGCCGTAGCCTCTCGCCGAGAGGCCTGCGGGAGTGCCCAGTCGG
>JAYNIL010000036.1:0-15847 GCA_038109085.1 Chloroflexota bacterium | reverse complement strand
CATCAACGGCGCGCAGGACCGGGCCACCGGGGAGGGCTTCCTGCTCCACGGCGTCACCGGCTCCGGCAAGACGGAGGTCTACCTGCAGGCCCTCGCCCACTGCCTAGATAGGGGCCGCCAGGCAATCGTCCTGGTACCGGAGCTCTCGCTCACCCCGCAGGCTGTGGCGCGCTTCGAAGCGCGCTTCCCCGGCCGGGTGGCAGTGCTGCACTCCGGCCTCTCGCCCGCCCAGGCGTGGGCCGCCTGGTGGAGGGCCCGCCGCGGCGAGGCGGACGTGGTGGTGGGCCCGCGCTCGGCGGTGTTCGCCCCGCTGGAGCGGGTGGGGCTGGTGGTGGTGGACGAGGAACACGAGCCCGCCTACAAGCAGGCGGACAACCAGCCCCGCTACCACGCCCGCGCCGTGGCGCTGGCGCTGGGGGGGCTCACCGGCGCCGCGGTGGTGCTGGGCTCGGCCACCCCCGACGTGGTCACGGCCTTCGCCGCCGAGCACGGAACGCTCACGCGCCTGGGGCTGGAGGAGCGCATCGAGCGCTCCGGCGCTGCGCGCCCGCGCGCCAGCGTGGAGGTGGTGGACATGCGCGCCGAGCTGAAGGCGGGGAACCGCTCGGTCTTCAGTGGAGCACTACGCGCGGGACTTGAGGACGCGCTGGCGGCGGGCCAGCAGGCCATCCTGTTCCTGAACCGCCGGGGGGCCGCCACCGTGGTGGAGTGCCGCACCTGCGGGCAGCCGGTGCGCTGCACCCACTGCGGCACGCCTTTCACGCTCCACGGGAGCACTGGCACGCTACACACCCAGGCCGGGGAGACGCTGCTTCTGTGCCACCACTGCAACCGGCGCCGGGGGATGCCCCGCACCTGCCCGGCCTGCCACAGCGGATCCATCCGCTCTCTGGGCCTGGGCACCGAGCGATTGGCCGCTGAGGTGACGGCCGCGTTTCCGCAGGCCCGCGTGCTGCGCTGGGACCACGACACCGCACCCACGGTGGCGGCGCATGGCCGGCTGCTGGAGGCCTTCGAGCGGGGCGAGGCCGACGTGCTGGTGGGCACGCAGATGGTGGCCAAGGGGCTGGACCTGCCGGGGGTGGTGCTGGTGGGCGCGGTGCTGGCCGACATCGGCCTGAATCTACCGGATTACCGTGCCCCGGAGCGGGCCTTCCAGCTGCTCACGCAGGTGGCCGGGCGCGCAGGCCGAGCCTCCATGCCGGGGCGGGCGATCATTCAGACCTACCAGCCGGAGCACTACGCCGTGCAGGCCGCCGCCGACCAGGACTACGAGGCCTTCTACCAGCAGGAGCTGCTCCACCGGCGCGCCCACGCCTATCCCCCCTTCGGACGGCTGGCGCGCCTCCTGTTCACCCACCCCGACCAGCGCCATGCCCGCCAGGAGGCGATGCGCATGGCGAGCGCCCTACGTCACGCCATCGCCTCCTGGGACATCGCCGGTGCTGATGTGGTGGGCCCCGCGCCCGCCTTCCCGCCGCGCGCTCGCGGGGGATGGCGCTGGGGGCTGCTGGTGCGCGGGCCGAATCCCCACCAGGTGCTGGAGCGCGTGAGCGTTCCCCCAGGCTGGGGGGTGGACATAGACCCCGCAAGAACGCTCTAGCCCTTATACTTTCTCCATGGCAGTCCTGCAGATGCGCTACATACCCGACCCCGTGCTGCGCGAGAAGGCACGGAAGGTGCGCGGGCCCGCCGACGCGGCCCTGCGCAAGCTTGCCGCCGACATGGTGGACTCCATGAACCACTACGCAGGCGTGGGGCTGGCGGCCAACCAGATCGGTGTGCTCAAGCGCATCTGCGTCATCCAGATGCCGGAGGATGACGAACCCACCGTGCTGGTGAACCTAGAGATCACCCGCAAGGAGGGCGAGCGCGAGGTCACCGAGGGGTGCCTCTCACTGCCCGGCTGGCAGGGCGTGATACCCCGCGCCGAGAAGGTGTGGGCGCGCGCCGTGGACCTGGAGGGCAAGCCCGTGCGGTACAAGGGCGTGGAGGGCCTGCTGGCCCAGGCTCTGGAGCACGAGTGCGACCACCTGGACGGGGTGCTCTACGTGGACTACCTGCGCTCAAAGGACGACCTGTACGAGGTCGAGGTGGGCGATGAGGAGGAGGGCGAAGGCGAGGAGGCACCGGCCTCCGCCTCCCGCGGCGGCTAGCGCCGCGCAATCGCCCCCCAGGCCCGTTCCCGACGCCCCTGCCCCGTGCTAGAATCCACACCCGTGCGCGGCGGGTGATCCACCCCGGCACCAGCCCATGCTCCGGCGCCCGGGCCCAGCGCCCCGGCGTCCCCAGAAGGACAGAACGTGCTCCGTCGCTTGCACTGGAAGGCCCTGCTCGCCATCGTCGTGGTGCTGGGGCTATCCATCGCCGCCCTCGCCGTCCGCACCATCGACATCGGCATCTTGGGCTCCAGCTTCCAGCGCGGCTCCGACGAGGTGCTGGGCCTGCGGCTGGGACTGGACCTGGCGGGTGGCATCCAGCTCATCTACCAGGCCGGTGATGAGAACACCAAGCCCACCGCAGACGAGATGGAGGGACTGGTGCGCGTCATCACCCGCCGTGTGGACGGGTTGGGCGTGGCCGAGCCCTCCGTGCAGCAGCTGGGTGAGGACCGGCTGCTGATCCAACTGCCGGGCATCGGCGACGAAGCCGCGGCCAAGGAGCTCATCGGTCGCACCGCCAAGCTGGAGATCATGGAGCGGGTGTGTCTGGACGCGCTGTGCGACCCGGCCGACCCCGCCAGCGCTGAGGACCGGCCCTCGGGCCTGACCGGCGCCGACATGGCCTCCGCCCAGCCGGGCACCGACAACCTCACCAACCAGCCCCTGCTGCTCTTCACCCTCAACACCTCCGCCGCCCGCCGCTTCGCGGAGGTCACGCAGCGCATCTACGACACCAACACCGCGGCCATCTCCAACCAGCTCGCCTTCGTGCTGGACGGGGAGACACTGGTCTCGGCAGGGGTGCGCCAGCCCATCCTCTCTGGCTCCGGCCAGATCAGCGGCAACTTCTCCACCGAGGACGTGCGCCTCCTGGCGATCCAGGTGAACTCCGGTCGCCTGCCGGTACCCGTGACTGAGCTGTCATCGTCCCTGGTCGCCCCGTCGCTGGGCGCTCGCTCGCTGAGCGAGGCCATCGAAGCTGGCCTGGTGGGCCTGGTGCTGGTGCTCCTCTTCATGGTGACCTACTACCGGCTCTCCGGCGTGGTGGCCGCGCTGGCGCTGGTCTTCTACACCGCCCTGGTGCTGGCGCTCTTCAAACTGGTGCCCATCACCCTAACCCTGGCCGGTGTGGCCGGTTTCATCATGTCGCTGGGTATGGCGGTGGACGCCAACATCCTCATCTTCGAGCGCATGAAGGAGGAGCTGCGCACCGGGCGCTCCCTCACCTTCGCGGCGGACATCGGCTTCAACCGTGCCTGGACCTCGATACGTGACGGCAACGTCTCCACGCTGCTCATCGCTGGCGTGCTGTTCTTCTTCGGCTCCAGCGCCGCCAACACCGCCGTCACCGGCTTCGCCGTGGCGCTGTCCATCGGCGTGGTGGCCTCCATGTTCACCGCCATCCTGGTGAGCAAACGGCTGCTGTTCATAGTCATGGAGACCGCCCTGCGCAACCACCCCACCCTGTTCAGTCCCGAGCGGGTCGTTCGGGCGGAGCGAGGCGCCTAGATGGACATCGTTCGCCACCGCCCCATCTACCTGCTCATCTCCCTGGCGCTGGTCGTCGGTTCGATGGTGCTGCTGGCCATCCCGCCGGGCCTCAAGGCCGGCATCGACTTCACCGGCGGCGCCGCCCTCTCTGTGAGCTTCGAGGGCCCCGTCACGGGCACGCAGGTCACCGAGGCCATGACGGCCCTGGGCCACCCGGAGGCGGTGGTGCAGGCCACGGGTGAGGACGGCTACTTCATCCGCCTGGGCGAGCTCACGCTGGACCAGCGCGACGCCGAAGGCAACGTCACAGTCCCCGGCGATGAGACCCGCGTACGCGATGCGCTGGCGGGCCTGGGCGGGTCGGTGGAGTCGCAGGACACAGTGTCCGGGGTCATCGGGTCGGAAAACGTGCGCAACGCCGCGATCGCGATCGTGGTGGCCACGGTGGTCATCCTCTTCTACGTCACCTGGGCCTTCCGCCGGGTGCCCTCGCCCTTCCGGTACGGCACGGCGGCCATAATCGCTCTGGTGCACGACACGGTCATCGTCCTGGGCGTCTTCTCCCTGCTAGGCAAGGTGGCGGGGCTGGAGGTGAACGCTATGTTCATCACCGGCGTGCTCACCGTCATCGGTTACTCGGTCAACGACACCATCGTGGTGTTCGACCGCCTGCGCGAGAACACCGCACGCATGCCCGGTCTGCGCATGGCCGAACTGGTGAACGTGAGCGTGCGCGAGACGGTGGCCCGCTCCCTGAACACCTCCCTCACCCTGCTCATCGTGGTGCTGGCGCTGGCGCTGTTCGCCGGTGCGGCGATACGCCCGCTGCTGTACGTGATGCTGGCCGGTGTGACGGTGGGCACCTACTCGTCCATCTTCATCGCCTCCCTCATCCTGGTCTCCTGGGAGGAGGGTGAGCTGGGCCGCGCCTTCCGGCGCATCCCCCTGGTGGGCGGGCGCGCCCGCTAGCCGCCCGCTTCCCCCCCGGCCCCTCCCGCGCTAGGCTGTGCCCGCATCCGGTACAGTGGGAGGGGGACCATGCTCTCCGCGCAAGAGAATGCCCTGCTGACCCAGGTGGGCCCCGGCACGCCCATGAACGCGCTGTTCCGGCGCTTCTGGCTACCGGTGCTGGAGGCTCGCGAGCTGCCGCACGAACCCGGCTGCCCTCCGGTGCGGGTGAAGGTGCTGGGCGAGGAGCTGGTGGCCTTCCGTGACGAGGCCGGGCGTGTGGGCTTCCTGGACAAGCGCTGCCCCCACCGGCACGCCAGCCTCTTCTGGGGCCGGGCGGAGGACGGCGGCCTGCGCTGCGCCTATCACGGCTGGCTCTTCGACGTGAGCGGGGCATGCCTGGACGTGCCCAACGCGCCGGAGGGCGGGACGTTCAGGGACAAGGTGAGCGCCCTCGCCGCCTACCCCGGCGCGGACCACGCCGGGCTCATCTGGGTGTACATGGGCCCGGCCCACCTGCACCCCGAGCTGCCCGCCCTCGAGTGCGAGGACGTGACCGAAGGGCAGCGGTTCATCCGCAAGATGGAGCTACCCGGCAACTACCTGCAGATCATGGAGGGGGACATCGACTCCTCCCACGTCTCCTTCCTCCACGCCACGCGCCTGCCGCCCAACACCGCCACCATGCTGGCGGGTGCGGCCAGCCCGCACATGGCCGCCGACCGCCACCCCCGCTGGGAGGTGAGCGAGAGCCCAGCCGGGGTGCAGCTGGCAGCCCGGCGAAACGCGGGCGAGGACGCGTTCTACTGGCGGGTGAATCAGTGGCTCATGCCGGGCTATACCATCGTGGCCTCGCTGGTGGACGAGCCCATCCATATGAACATGCGCGTGCCCATCGATGACGAGCACACCCTCTACTTCCGCTACTGGTGGCACCCGGCCCGGCCCTTCTCAACGCAGGAGCGCACGGAGATGGAAACCGGCGGCGTGCTGGTGCCCGAGCTGATCCCCGGCACCTTCAAGACCGTCGAGAACATGGGCAATGACTACCTCATCGACCGCTCGCTTCAGCGCTCGCGCGTCTCAGCCACGGGCATCCGTTCCATCTCGGCCCAGGACTTCGCGATGCAGGAGGACCAGGGCGGGCTGGTCATGGACCGCACCCGCGAGCGGCTGGTCAGTTCCGATGCGGCCATCATCGCGGTGCGCAAGCGGTTGCTGGACGCCGTCGTGTCGTTGAGCGCGGGCCAGGAGCCGCAGGAGGCGGCCGACGGAGCGCGCTACCAGGTGCGCGGGCTCGACGCGGTGCTGCCCCGCAAGGTTGGGCTGATGGAGGGTGCGGGGCACCTGCTCCGGACCATCTAGCGGCCCTAGGCTGGGCGCAGCACCACCCTGCCCACAACGGCGCGCGAGCGCAGCAGCCCCAGCGCCTCCCGTACACCCGCCGCATCCAGTGCCAGCTCCCGGTCCATCACGGGTGCTACCTGCCCGCCCAGCACCAGGGAGAGCGCGCGCTCGGTGTGCGCTCTGTCCACACCCAGGCTGCCCACCAGGCGGGCCTCCCGAAACACGACCTCAGCCACGGGTAGGTGTGCCGGCGCGCCCGTCAGTTCCCCCAGCAGCAGGCAGCGACCGGCGGGGGCCAGCGCCCGCACCGCCTCAGTCAGGCCCCGCCCACCCACGGTGTCCACCACCACCCCGGCACCCTGCTCGTCCGTGAGGGCGCGCACCACCTCTGCCCATGAGCCATCGCCATCCAGCACGGCATCGAAGCAGCCCAGCGCCTCCAACCGCGCCAGCTTCTCCGGACTCCCGCTGACGCCCAGCACCCGCGCGCCCAGGGAGCGGGCAGCCTGCGCTGCGTGCACTCCCAGCCCCCCGGATGCTCCGGTGACCACCGCCGTCTCACCCGCCTGGAGCCCCACGACCGCGAGGCCCTTGAGCACCACGCCCAGGGGCGCGGCCAGGAGGGCTGCCGGGGCCATGTCCAGGTTGGAGGGGATGGGCATCAGCGCCGCGGCAGGCGCGAGCAGGTGGGTGGCGAAGGCCCCGTCAGCGGTGTGGCCCAAGGCCCCCGGCACCACCACCGCGCGCAGGCCTGCCAGCGAGGAGGCGACGCCCTCCCCCACCGCCTCTACCTCGCCCGCCACCTCGTGGCCGGGCACGCGTGGCAGGGTTACCCCCCGGCGCAGCACCCCGGTGAGCACCAGCGCGTCGTGGTGGGAGAAGCCAGCGGCGCCCACCCGCAGACGCACCTGGCCGGGGCCGGGGACCGGGAGCGGGCGCTCCTGCTCCACCAGGACCGGCTCCGCGCCCGCCCGTTCCAGCACCACCGCGCGCATCGCGTCCATGCCCGCAGGCTACCAGAGGAGCGCTGGCGAGCGGGTGTAGCATGGGCGCCATCCGCACCAGAGAGGCGCTTCATGCCCAGCCAGCAGGTGATGGCCCCGGACGCGTTCATCGAGTCGTTATGGGCGTACGCGCACACCTTCCCCATGCGCGAGCACCCCTGGTTCCAGGGCATCGCCCAGCACCGCTTCACCCGTGAGGAGGTGATCCTGGGCGAGGTGCAGCACTACCTGCGGGTGCGGGAGAACCCCGTCTACTTCGGCTACATCGCCGCCCACGCCGCCGAGGAGCGCATCCCCGGCCTGACCGAGGCGGTGCTGGAGAACTACGCCGAGGAGTTGGCGGGCGAGCGTTCCCACGTGGACATCATGTTCCAGTTCCTAAAGGCAGGCGGCATCAGCCGCGAGGAGGCCGACGGGGCCGAGGCCATGCCGGGTACCTTCGCTGCCATCGAGATGATCCTGGGCCACTGCCAGCGCCGCTCGGCGCTGGAGGGCATCGCCATGCTGGCGCTGGTGGAGAGCATGCACGGTGGTGAGGACGGGGCTGCCGGGCTGGTCTACCCCGAGCTGGTGGGCCACTACGGCTTCTCGAAGCACGCGGCGGAGACGTATCAGATCCACGCGGTGCAAGACGTGGGCCATGGCGGACGCCAGGTGGAACTGCTGCGCCGCTTCGCCACCACCGCCGAGATGCAGCGGCGCGTCCGTCACGCCGTGCGCGTGGGGCTGGAGGCGTGGAACCTGGAGTGGGATGGCCACATGCAGGCCATTACCCGCCAGCGCGAGTACTGGGGCGGCGTGGCGGGCCTGCCCTTCGCACAACCGACGGTCAGGCTGCCGGCCCGCTCCTAGAACAGGTCCTCACGCCGGGCGCTGGAACGACCGTGGCCGGGGGTGGTCATGTCCCGGTAGAAACCCTCGTCGTAGTCGCGCACCCGCACCACCACGGGCATGGGCAGCGCGTGGCCGAACAGCAGCGCCTGCTGCTTCGACTCCAGCCTCGCCAGCACCGCGCGAAGCTCACGTCCGCCCGGCGCGCCGGTGAGCACCGCTTCCACGTCGCGCTCGTTGTCCAATTGGCAGGCCAGGCGCGTGCCCACCTGGGAGAGCACCTCCGGGTCGATGCCGGAGGGGCGCTGGTCCACCACCAGTAGGGTGACGCGGTACTTGCGCATCTCGCGGGCAATGGCCCCGAAGATGGTCTGCCCCGCCAGCCCCGGGGCCAGGAACCGGTGCGCTTCCTCGATGGTGATGACCAGGGGGGTCGGGGCCTTGGTCCCGGAGGCGAGCGATTCCTCCGTGCGGTGGCGGTAGTCAGCGTGGATGCGCCGGGTAAGCAGGTTGGCCACCAGCAGGTAGGCCGTTAGGTCATCACCGTAGCGCCCGAACTCCAGCACCACGTGATTGCCCGCCGCCAGGTGTTCCAGCACCGTGCCCACGGCCCCGCCCTTGACGGCGCGCTCGGTGAGGAACCCCAAACGCTGCAGCCCCCGCAGGCGGCGGGCCAACGCCTCCAGGGTGTTCAGGTTCTCCCGCAGCGCATCGGCCAATTCGGCTATCTGCTCAGCGTTCATGTCCAGCAGCTTGTGCACCCACTCACGGTCCAGGTGGCGCGCCACTGCGTAGGAGGCCTGCACGCCCAGGTCCGTGATGCCCAGGGTGGGGGCCAGGATGGCGATGTCCTCCGGTTCCACCTCGTCCATGCCCACCTGCACCGTGGCATCGGGCGTGACGCCCCGGCGCCGGGAGGAGGCCGGGTCCAGGCTGAAGAGGGAGACGCGCTCGCCGAACAACTGCTTGAGCCCCTTGGCGGCGTAGCCTCCCTCGTGGGTGCCCGCCCACCCGTACTCCGAGTGCATGTCGAACACCAGGTTGGTGGCCGCGCCGCGCTGAACGATGGCCGCAAGCAGGATGCGGGTGAGGAAACTCTTGCCGGAGCCCGACTTGCCGAACACGCCGTTGGAGCGCTCCGCCAGCGCACCCAGGTCCAGGCACACGCGGGCGTCCTCCATGTCCAGGGGGCTTCCCACATAGACGTGGGCGGCGTCCTCGTGCCCGAAAACCGCGCCCACGTCCTCGCTGGAGGCCCTGTGCACCGGCGCGAAGTGAGGCGGCACGGCCCGCGCGGGCCGGGGTGCCTCCTCCCCAACGCCCAGCGCCAGCATGGGGCTGAACGAGGCCACGGCATACGCGCTGGTGCCCGCCAGCACCTCGGTGAGCGCCGGGTCCGCCGCACCCAGCGCCGCCGCCAGGCGTGCGTCCGCCGTCTCCAGCCGCAGGTCGGTGATCATGCCGAAGTAGCGCGCCGCGGTGCCCTGTGCCGTGGCGAAGGTGCCCACCTTTGCCTCCTCCACCGCCGTTGGGGTGGCGAGCCGCACGTCGATCCCCCGGTTCAGCGAACCACCCACCACCATGCCCAGTGGCGCGGGGGCACCGGAGCGCGGCGCCTCCAGCGAATCGAGGAATTCGCTCATCGCCCCTGCCTCCGGTGCCGCCGGCGCCTGCGAGGCAGCACCCACCAGAACAGCACGGGCCCCCCGAAGAAGAGGGCCACGGGCACCAGGTACCAGGCCTGGTTCAGCACCTCGCCCCCGAACATGGCCATGAACACCGTCCCCAAGAGCATGACCACGATCAGCCCTGCGGCGAAGACCATGGTGGCCAGGCCCGCCAGCGCGTACACGAGATACATGCTCACGCCTCCACCAGGTGCAAGCGGCGCACCAGGGCGTTCACCCGGCCCGTCTCGGCGGGTATCTCTGCGGCCACCGCCCGCGCCGCCGTAAGCAGGAAGCCGCGCCGGTCATCGAACCCCGCGGCCAGTGCCCGCAGTGCCGCCGCAAGCACCTCATCCCCGCCCGGCCCTGCCAGCAGCAGCGAGACGAAGCCGAAGCGCCCACCATCGCCGGTGGCGAAGGCGCGGGCAGCGCTCGCATCACAGGCGTGGGCGAACGAGTGGACGCGGGGCGGGCGGGGCGGCAGGTGGTGGCGCACCCCGTCCGGGGCCGCGAAGCCGGTCACCGTGACGCCCACGCTGGTGTGCAGCAGATGCTCCAGCTGGGGGTGCGCAGCGTGCAGCGCCGCCTCGTCGGCGGCATCGGCCCCCCGGGCGATGACGCGCCGTCCAGGGTCCAGCGAGCCCGTCTCGATGGCGTCCACAACCCCGTACACGTCACCGGCGCGCACCAGTGCCCCCAGGGGAGGGGCCTCGTAGAGGGCATGGGCCTGCACCAGCAGATGGGTGATGGAGGCCTCCACCACCTCCCCGAAGCGCCCGTCAGCCGTGTGGGATTCATCCGTCATGGCGGGCATTGTCCGGGAGGGGCCCGCGTGGGGCAAGGGCCGCCCGGCGGGGCTGGGTGTCCGCGTGGGGTGTAGGATAGGCGCTCGGCGCGCAGGGGGCGCGCAGCACGTGGGAGGTGCCCGGTGGAGGCGGACGACCGCTACCTGATGACCCGGATGCGCGGCTGATACCGCAACTGAAGGGGCGACTTCGAAGAGACCACGGGTATGGTCTCCAACTCCCTGGGCATCCCGCTCGATGAGCTGATCGAGCGCCTGCGCCGCTTCGGCCGCGACTACGCGGAGGACCCGGAGTACGTCGAGGTGCGCGCCGCGCTGCCGCCCGAGTTCCCGTTCTAGTGGGCCCCGCTCGCTGCGCTCGCTCGTTACAGGGGACTCACCTGCGCGCCCCTGGTGGGGCGCTACCCCGTCTCCGCCACCTCGGCGGTCGCTCATAACAGCAGGCGCGCGGCCAGCACGCATACTCCGTGGCTTCCTGAGGTGCGCGTTGGGGCGAAGCCCCTCGTTGGGCGGCGCTGAGCGCGGTCCATGTCCATGAGCCCGCCGCGAGGCGGGCGAAGACGGGGGTTCGGCGCCCGCAGAGCGCCCAGGGGGTGCCCCCCGTGGACGAGCGAGCGCAGTGAGCGGGAATCAGGTGGAGTCCCCTGTATCGAGCGAACTAAGAACGAAGTGAGCGGGGCCTGATAGCATGCGGGCAGCCCCCCGCAGGAGCGCCTGATGCACTTCGTCGAGTACATGAGCACCCACGGCCACGAGGAACTGGCCGTCTGGACGGACCCCGCCGTGGGCCTCAAGGCGTTCGTGGCCATCCACGACCGCACGTTGGGCCCGGCGCTAGGAGGCACGCGCATCTGGGCTCACGAGTCCGAGGACGCGGCCATCGCTGACGTGCTGGCCCTCTCGCGCGCAATGACCTACAAGTCGGCAGCCGCCGGACTGCCCTATGGGGGCGGCAAGGGGCTGATACTGGCGGACCCGCGCACCGCCAAGACCGAGGCACTGCTGCGCTCCTACGGGCGGTTCGTGGACACCCTCCAGGGGCGCTACATCACCACCGAGGACGTGGGCGCCAACGCTCGCGACATGGAGTGGATCTCCTACGAGACGCGGCACGTGGTGGGGCTCCCGGAATCCCTCGGCGGGTCGGGCAACCCCTCGGTGGTGACAGGCTTCGGAATCTTCCAGGCCATGCGCGCGTGCGCCGAGGCGCTTTGGGGCTCCGATGATCTGAAGGGGCGCACGGTGGCGCTCCAGGGCTTCGGCAACGTGGCCACCTCCCTGGCGGGCCACCTGCGGGAGGCCGGGGCCACGCTGGTGGTGACGGATACCTACGCCGGTGCGCTGGAGCGCGCGAAGGCCATGCCGGGCGTGCAGGTGGTGGAGCCCGATGCCATCTTCGATGCCCCGTGCGACATCTTCGCCCCGTGCGCCCTGGGCGGGACCATCAACGAACGGACGATACCCCACCTGAAGGCCGCCGCAGTGGTGGGCGCGGCCAACAACCAGCTGGCCGACGAGCAGGCTGACGCCGCGCGCCTGGCCGAGCGGGGCATCGCCTACGTGCCTGACTACATCGCCAACGCGGGGGGCGTCATCAACGTCTCCTACGAGATAGGCCGCCCCTACGACCGTGCCGGGGCCATGGCCAAAGCAGCGGAGATACACCAGACCGCCGCGCGCATCCTGGCCGACGCTGCACGGGACGGGGTGACCACCGTGCAGGCCGCTGCCCGCATGGCCGAGGAGCGCATCGCCTCGGTGCGCGCGGCCCGGCGGGCGTGAGCGCCGCACCAGGCCACTGGGAGGCGCGCCTGCCCTTCTACTACGGCTGGACCGTGGTGGGGGCGTGCTTCGTCACCCACTTCGTCCAGGTGGGCATCCAGCTGTGGGCTCTCTCGGTGTTCGTCGGCCCCATGACCGGGGAGCTGGGCTGGGAGCGCTCGGACATCTACGGCGCGGTGACGGTGCGTACCCTCATCGCCGCCTTCGGCCTGCCACTGGTGGGGCGCTACCTGGACCGGCGCAACGGCGCGGTGGTCCTATCTGCCTTCGCCTCGACGGTGGGGGCAGTGAGCCTGCTGCTCACTGCCCATGTGTCCGAGCCCGCGCACTTCATGCTCGTGTACGGGGTGCTGGGTGGGGTCGCCAACGTGGGGCAGACCACCGTCATCGCCGCGGCCATCGTGCCCAAGTGGTTCGTGCGCCGCCGGGGCATCGCGATGGCCGTAGGCACCACGGGGGGTGGCGCCGGCGCGCTGGTGCTGCCGCTGGTGGCCGCGGCGCTGGTGGGGGCGCTGGGCTGGCGCGGCGCGTGGAGCGCCTTCGGTATCTCCACGGCCGTCCTGGCCGTGCCCCTGGCCGTGTTGCTCAAGCGCCAGCCGGAGGACGTGGGCCTGGAGCCCGACGGGGCGCGGACGGCGGCGGGCGCCCCCCGCGCCCCGGTAGACGGGGTGAGCGCGGGCCAGGCGGCGCGCATGCCCGTCACCTGGCTGCTGGTCTCCGCCGTGGGTCTGGCGAGCCTCGCCTCGGTGGGCCTGCCCGCCAACATGGTGCCACTGATGGCCGACAGGGGTTTCTCGCAGACCGGCGGCGCGCTGGCGCTCTCGGTGTACGGGCTCATGTCGGTGACGGGCCGGTACGTGTGGGGCTACGCCGTGGCCCGGCTGGGCGTGCGCGGGGCGTTCATGGCGCTGGTCACCTTCGCCACGGTGGTCATGTTGAGCCTGCTCCTGGTTCGGGCGGGGACCGCGCCGCTGCTGGTGCTGGCTGGGGCGTCGGGCCTCGCTATCGGCGGCATGATCGTCCTGGCCCCGCTAGTCTGGCCCGCCTACCTGGGCCGTGCCCACCTGGGCGCCATCCACGGTTTCCTCTACCCCATCAACGCCATTAGTTTGGCCGCTGGACCTGTACTTTTGTCCGAGGTCTTCGACCGCACCGGCTCCTACGATTGGGGTATCGGTGCCCTCGCCGCCGCCTACGCACTGGCCCTGGGGGTCATGGCCCTGGCCGGGCCGCCCCGCCGGTCCACCTGAGCGTCGCCTGGGGGTAGACACCTCGCACCGTTCAGGGCTGGCGCCGTTACCTCCACCGGCGCCGGCGGCGAGGATGGGGGGGCCGGGGTCTGGAGGCTGCTTGCCCAAGAAATGTTGCGAGTACGAGGAGCTGGTCGCCGAGCTGGGCAACCTTCGCCGTCAGCTCGAGACCACCCGCCGTGAGCGCAACGAGCAGGCCACGCGCCTGCTGCCATGAGCGCCCGCCGAGAGCGCGGAGACGGGGTAGCCCCCGGAGGGGGCGCAGGGGAGTCCCCTATATCGAGCCCGCGCCCTGCGGCGGGCGGAAACCAGCTAGTACACGCCCCAGGCTTCCAGCTCCGGGTCCGTGATGCCGAAGAAGTGCGCCACCTCGTGCACCACCGTCTGGCGCACCTGCTCGCGCACCTGCTCGGGCGTTGCGCAGGCCTCCTCGATGGGCTCCTTGAACACCGTGATGATGTCGGGTTCCACCAGGTTGTATTCGACGCGCTGGGTGAGCGGGATGCCTTCGTAGAGCCCCATGAGGGTCTCCCCCGGCTCCAGCTTGGTGCGAGAGAGCTGGCGCTTGGTGGGCCTGCGGCGCACCTGCACGTCCACGTTCACCATGATGTCCAGGAAGAAGGCGGGCAGCGCCTGCACGGCCTCGCGCACCAGATCCTCGAACTCGCGCTGCTTCATGCGTCTATCTTAATCCCCAGACGCTCGCGGATGGCCTTGAGGGCCTCCACGTTGGGGACGTCGGGCCCCTTGCCCTCCAGCCCCGGCACCTCCAGGTAGAACGGCACCTGCCCGAAGGCGGGGTGGGCCATGATGGCCTCAAAGGCCGCCATGCCCATCTGCCCCTGGCCGATGTTCTCGTGCCGGTCAACACCGCCACCCAGCGGCGGCTTGGAGTCGTTGACGTGTACCGCGCGCAGCAGCCCGGTACCCACCTCACGCTCGAACTCGTCCATGACCGCCGCCACCCCGGCGGGGGTGGTCAAATCGTACCCGGCGGCGAAGGCGTGCTGTGTGTCCAGGCACACGCCCACACGCGGGTCGGCCAGTTCGCGGATGAAGGCGCCCAGCTCAGCGAACTTGGAGCCCAGGTGGTTGCCCATGCCCGCCGAGTTCTCCAGCAGCAGGGACACATCACGCGGCGCACCCGCCAGCACCTCCCGCAGCGCTTCCGCCACCTGCGAGAAGGCTCCTTCGACGCCGCGCCCCTTGTGGCTGCCCAGGTGCATGATGACGCCCATGGCCCTCAATTCGGCAGCGGCGTCCAAATAGCGCGAGAGCGAGAGCTTCGACCGAGCCACCAGCGCCTCGTCGTCAGCCCCCAGAGTCACCAAGTAGATGGCGTGCAGAACGTTGGGGCCGATGCCCACATCGCGCGCCCCGTCCCGGAACCGTGCGGCGACCTGCTCGTCCAGCGGCTTGAAGGCCCAGCCCTGGGGGGCGGAGGGGAACACCTGCACGCACTCGGCCCCTATCTCCTGGGCGCGCGCCACGGCCTTGTCTATCCCGCCGGCCGCAGACACGTGGGCACCGATGCGCATGGCCCCTCCCCCGCCCGCCCGTGTACCGGGTGGACGCGGCCATTATCCTGGGCCCTGCCATGAGCGCCAACCCACCGTCCATCACCGTCCGCCAGCAGGGGCCTGCAGCACCGGCCGGGCCGGGCCGCTGGCGCCTGGGGTTCGACGTGGCGAACGCGGGCGATGCGCCGGTGCGGCTGGAGGCGGCGTGGCTGCCCCACGGGCGACTGCGCGCCGAGCGCCATGAGCTGGACGCGCTCATCGCACCGGGCGCGTGGTGGACGCTGGCCGTGGAGGCTGCGTTCCGGGAGGAGTCTGGCACAAAGGTGGAGAACTGCTTCATCATCCTGCGCTGCGCCTCCCCGTTGGGGGAGCGCTGGCAGGTGCTGGCCCGTTTCACGGTCATCGCCGGTGAGGACGGCGCGCCCTCCTGCGTCCCCGAGGCCACCTCCGTGCAGCCCGTGGGCTTCGGCCAGCATGCATGAGCGGTTGATGCGGATCCCCCACCCCATGAGCGAGTGGCAACGAGCGGGGGGGTGCGGGGGCCGAAGGGCCGGAGGGAGCGGGGCAACACGCGCACCCAGCCGGGCGATTCGCGCGTGCCTCTGTGATAGCGTGGCCCCATGCCCAAGCGCTACCTGCGCGTGCTGTTGGTGATGGTGCTCAGCTATATCGTGGTGCTGGTAGGCACCATGGCGGTGGTGGACACCCAGGTGCCCCTGGCCCGCAACTACGGGCCGTGGCTGCTGATTTTCGCCCTGATGGCCATCGACACGGTGCTGGCGGCGCGGCTCTTCCGCAACAACAGGTGATCACCCCATGACCACTCCCTCCGGGGGCCAGAAGGCCCCACACTTCACCCGTGAGCTGCTGCTGGGCACGCTGCGCTACCTGCGCGGTGACTTCCAGGCCACCCTCACCGGGCAGGCCGCCGACGCCCGCGCGCAGGCCCGCCTGGACGCCGCCCGAGCGTTGGGCCTCGGCCCGCCCCTGGCCGAGCAGGTGCTGTCCGCCATGGCGGACGCGGAGGTAGAGGCTGAGGG
>JAYNIL010000035.1:0-16014 GCA_038109085.1 Chloroflexota bacterium | reverse complement strand
GTGAGGGCCATGGGCTTCTCCACCACCACGTGCTTGCCGTGGTTGGCGGCCAGGACCGTCATGGGGGCGTGGAAGCGGTTGGGGGTGGAGATCCACACGGCCTCCACGTCCGGGTCCTTCACCATCTCCTCGGCGCTGGCGTAGACGCGGGCGTTGGGGTAACGCTCACCGAAGCGCTTGCGCACGTCGGCGTTTACGTCGGCCCCGGCGAACAGGTCGATGAAGTCGGCCCGCTCCATGGGCGGGAGCATCTCCGCCGCGCCCACGCCGATGCCGATCACTCCCAGCTTCAGCGGCTTCACACTCTCGTTGGCCATACGTGTTTCCTTCCCTTCGTGGGCGCTCCCTGCGGGGAGGCCGGATGCGATACCGACCGGTTGTCTGCCTAGACGGCGGAGCCGGAGAAGGTGCGCGCCTCGCCGTAGCGGGCGTGGACGGGCACCTGGTTCTGCATGATGAGTTCCTTGTGGGCCTTCGCGGACTCGGAGACGGCCAGCACCACCTCCAGGGTGGCGACGCCCCACTCGCCGGTGTGGAAGACGGGCTTGCCGTCCACCACCGCGTCGTAGAGCTCCTCCAGCTCGGCACGGCGCCAGCCGGGGCCCATGGCGCGGTCCAGGTTCAGGGGCACCTCCTCCTTGCCGGTGTCGTCGTACACCAGCACGCCCTCCGGGCCGTGGCGCATGTCGCCACGCTCGCCGGAGACGATGAGCAGGCCCAGGTCCTCGGGCACCCACAGCTCGCGGTTCTCGGCCTTGAACACCTCGCGCTCCTGGAGCCCACCGATGCGCAGGGCCTGCTTGTCGTCCTCTTCCTTACGTACGCCCTCGCGCATCTGGCGGCGCACCTCCACGCGCTCAGCAGCCGTGTAGCGCTGGCGGTCGTGGCCCCACTGCACCAACTCGGCGCCCATAGAGTAGCCGTAGCCGTTGTGGCAGATGATGGAGGAGGTGCCGTCCTCGAACTCCAGCAGGGCGGAGTAGTAGCCGGGTATGGGCCGCTCCGGCATCCACTGGCCGGTGATGCCGCGCACCGAGCGCACCTTGCCGCCGCCCAACAGGCGAACGGTGTCCACCTGATGCGGCAGCTGGCGGGTGGGCAGTCCGCCGCCCTGGGCCATGTCCAGCTCCTCGGCGGTGCGGGGGCGCAGCATCCAGTCGGTGTAGGCGAAGGCGTTGATCGCACGTACCTTGCCGATGCGGCCGGACTGGAGGATGCGCCACATCATCCGGATCGCCGGGTTGAAGGAGCGCGTGTGGCCCGCCACGAACACCACGTTGTTCTTGTGGGCCGCCTCCACCATGCGCTTGGCGTCGTCCAGGTTGAGGGCCATGGGCTTCTCTACCACGACGTGCTTGCCCGCGTTCATCGCCATTATGGAGTGCTGGGCGTGGAAGCGGTTGGGGGTGGAGACCCACACGGCCTCCACGCGGTCGTCCTTGAGCATCTCCTCGTAGGAGGTGTAGCCGGTGGCGTTGTAGCGCTGGGCGAACTTGGCCACCGTCTCCTCGTTCAGGTCGGCGCCAGCCACCAGGTCCAGCTCCTCCATCTCCTCCATGGCCGGGAGCATCTCCGTGCCGCCCACACCGATGCCCACCATCGCCAGTCCGAGCTTGCGCTTCGCCATCCGTGCCACCTCCGGCCTCAGGGCCTCTGATTCCATGCGTGCGCGCGCCTGGGGCCTTCCCGGCGCGACGCGGCAACACTACACCAGCCCTGCCGCGCCCTCAAGCCGGGCGGGGGAGGCCCCGGCGTAGCCTGGCGGAGCCTCCCCCGCTATCATGCCCCCGGCCCCGCGCGGGCCTACCCCTAAGCGAAGGACGGTGTGAGATGGCAAAGGCACTCTTCAGCGTGGGTGGCAGCAACGGGCTGGTGTGGGAGGACTTCCTCACCATCTGCACGGCGTGCGACGAGATGGGCTACTGGGGCTTCTACCCCTCCGACCACCTGATGCAGATCCAGCAGGGGCGGGGCCCCTCCTCCAAGCGGCTGGAGGGCCTCACGGTGATGGCCGCCATGTCCGGCCACACCAAGAACCTGCGGCTGGGCATGCTGGTGGTGAACAACAACCTGCGCCACCCGGTCATCCTGGCCAAGATGATCAATACCATCGACCACGCCTCCGGCGGGCGCGCCGAGCTGGGCATCGGCTCCGGCAATGTGAAGAAGGAGCACGACGTCCACGGCATCAATTACCCCGCATACCAGGAGCGCATCGACCGCATGGACGAATCACTCAGCGTGATGAAGGCGCTGTGGACCCAGGACCCGGCCAACTTCAAGGGGCGCTACTTCACCTTGGACGAGGCCCCTTCCAACCCCTTTCCGGTCCAGCGCCCACACCCGCCCATCATCATCGGCGGCACGGGTGAGCGCACTATGCAGGTGGCCGCCAAGCACGCCACCGACTACAACCAGATCACCTCGCGCCTGGATGTCATCGAGAACCTGGGCAAGTTCCACGGTTACCTGGCCGCCGCTGGGCGCAAGCCGCAGGAGATGCGCCACTCGGTGCAGATTCAGCTGCGCATGTCCGACAGCAAGGCAGACGTGGACAAGTACATCTCTGACATGGCTGCCATCTACGCCAACCAGCCCTCCCACCACGCTTCCAAGCACTACAAGTCCATGGAGGAGCAGCTGCGCGATTCGATGCTGTGGGGCAGCGTGGACAACGTCACTGAGCAGGTGGGCCGGTGGATAGAGTCTGGCGTGGACCACTTCATCATCATGACCCCGCGCCCTTTCAACCGGGACATGATGGAGACCTTCGCCTCCAAGATCGCCCCCCAGCTCTGCAAGTGATTCCCGTCGCACCCCGCACAGAGGCCCGCGCCAACCGGCGCGGGCCTCTCGCGTTCTCAGGAGGTGGGCATGGGGGGCTCAGGCACCCATGCGCTCGACGGCGGCGAACTCCTCCGGGGTGAGCGGGGTGATCGACAGTCGATTGCCTCGCCGCAGCGTCGCCATGCCCGCGGTGGCCGGGTCGGCGCGCAACTGCTCCAGGGTGACGGTGCGCGTGAAGCGCCGGTCCGCCTTGATGTCCACCATGTACCAGATGGGGTTGTCCGGGGTGCTCTTGGGGTCGGGGTGGTCGGAGGCCGGGTCCTGGGCCGTGTGGTCCGGGTAGCCCTCGCGCACTACGAGGGCGGAGCCCACCACGCCCATCTCCTGGGTGTTGGAGTGGTAGAAGAGCACCCGGTCGCCCGGCTTGATTTCATCGCGCAGCATGTTGCGCGCCTGGTAGTTGCGCACCCCGTCCCAGCACCCGACCCCCTCCGCCACCAGGTCGTCGTAGGAGTAGGCGGTGGGTTCGGACTTGAACAGCCAATAGCGCATGGAGCAACTCCGGTGGGGTCTGGCGCGATGGTAACGTCCCCAGCCCGCATCGTGTAGGCAGCCGCTGGCCGCGGGGGCTATAATTGGTAGCGCGGGAGTGTCATGCGAGGTGACCATGACCTCTGCTGAACGGGCCTCCGGGGTGGGGGCCGAGCGGCGTGTCCTCATCGTGGAGGACGAGGCCAACCTGGCTGAGGCGCTGCGTTATTCATTGGAGCACGAGGGCTACCACGTCTCCACCGCAGCCGATGGGCTGCGGGGTCTGGAGTTGGCCCGAGCTGGCTCGCCCGACCTGATCATCCTGGACGTGATGCTCCCCGGCATGGACGGGCTTGAGATGTGCCGCCTGCTGCGCCGCGAGTCCGACGTGCCGGTGCTCATGCTCACTGCCCGCGGCGAGGAGGTTGACCGGGTTGTCGGCCTCGAGCTGGGCGCTGACGACTATGTGACCAAACCCTTCGGCATGCGCGAACTGCTGGCCCGCGTGCGTGCGTTGCTGCGCCGGCCCCGTGCAGGCACCACACCCGCCGAGGTTCCCCATCGGATTCTACGCGCGGGGGAGCTGGAGCTGGACGTGGAAGCCCACCGGGCGCGCCTCGCGGGGCGCGAGCTGGAGCTCAAGCCTCGCGAGTTCGACCTGCTGGCGCTGTTCATGGCCAGCCCCGGCCGGGCGTTCACCCGCGAGCAGATACTGGACCGGCTGTGGGGGCATGACTACGTGGGCGACGTGCGCACCGTGGACGTGCACGTGCGCTGGCTGCGGGAGAAGACCGAGGCATCACCCTCCAACCCTGCGCGCATCATCACGGTGCGTGGGGTCGGCTACCGGTTCGAGGCGTGAGGGCCCTGATGCGCCTGCGCCCCCTGCTGGCTCCGCCCGTGGCGGCGCCCGCCGTGGTGGGCTTGGTCTGCGCGCTGGCGGCGCTCGCCACGCCAGCCTCCGTAGCGCTCGTGCTGGGGCTGGTTGCGCTGGCGTTGGGCGCCGTGGCTGGATGGCGGGCTGGACTGCGCGGTGCACCCGGGCACGATGCGGTGCGCATCCCACCGGCCGAGCAGGAGCTGGTGCTGCTACGCGCCTTCATCGAGGCGGAGACGGACGCTGCGCTCCTGGTGGATGGAGACGAGACGGTGGTCCTGCACAACGAGCCCGCCCGCGCCCTGCTGGGCATCGGCGGCCTGGAGGGGAGTCTCGCAGCGGTGGTGCGGGACCATCACCTCATCGCACTGGTGGACCAGGCGCGTGAGACCACCGCTCCCCAACGGGCGGAGGTGCGTCTCGCCGCCCAGCGCAGGACGGTGGCCGCCTCGGCAACGCCGCTGCCCGGCGCCGTGGAGCAGGGCAGGGTGCTGCTGATGCTGCGGGACGTAACGCCCCTTCGGCAGGTGGAAAACACCCGGCGCGAGTTCGTCACCAACGTCTCCCACGAGCTGCGCAGCCCCTTGGCCTCGGTGAAGGCGATGGTGGAGACGCTGGAGGCGGGGGCGCTGGAGCGGCCCGACGTGGCGCATGACTTCCTGGGGCGCATCAACGCCGATGTGGATCGGATGACGGCGATGGTCGAGGAGCTGCTGGAGTTGGCGCGGGTAGAGTCGGGCGCCATCATGCTGGAGCGCGAGCCCGTGGACACCGGCGCGCTCCTGGCCGACGTGGCAGTATCCTTCCAGGCGCGCGCCGAGGCGGCGGGAGTGTGGCTGGTGGTCGAGCCGGAGGAGCACCTGCCCCCGGCTGATGCCGACCCGTCCCGCCTGCGCCAGGTGTTGGAGAACCTGGTGGATAACGCGCTCAGGTTCACCCCAGCGGGGGGGCGCATCACGCTGCGGGCCCGCTGGGGCGGCATGTCTGCAGACGCGGGGCCGGGGGTGGTGCGGCTGGAGGTAGCGGACACGGGCACGGGCATCGCCCCCCAGCACCTGCCTCACGTATTCGAGCGCTTCTATAAGGCCGACCGCTCACGCCGCGATGGCGGCACGGGGCTTGGGCTGGCTATCGTGCGCCACCTGGTCGCAGCCCACGGCGGCACGGTGGGCGTGGAGAGCCGCGAGGGCGAGGGCGCTCGATTAACGGTGCAGCTCCCCGCCGCAGGCCACCGTTAAAGAACCCTTAACACATCAGCCCTGCTCCTTTAACGCAATGCGCTAGCGCGCCTCCTATGGTGGTGGTGAGCGAGAAACACATACCCAAGGAGGGTCGCAGTGCAGTACTTGCAGAAGAAGGTGGGCACCCTGGTCGTGGGGGCGCTGGTTGCGCTGGCGCTGGTGGCGTGTGGCGGTGGGTCTTCCGACGAGGGGCTGAGCGGAGCCATCGAAGTAGACGGCTCATCCACGGTCTTCCCCATCACCGAAGCGGTGGCAGAGGAGTTCCGCAAGGACGAGCCGGGCGTTCAGGTGAACGTGGGCGTGTCCGGCACGGGCGGCGGCTTCAAGCGCTTCGTTGCTGGTGAGACGGATATATCCGACGCCTCTCGACCCATTAAGGCCTCGGAGGCCGAGCAGGCCGTGACCAACGGCATCGAGTTCATCGAGATGCGCGTGGGCACCGACGGTCTCTCGGTGGTGGTCAACCCCAACAACGACTTCGTGGACTGCCTGACCGTGGCCGAGCTGAAGAAGATCTGGGAGCCCGGCTCCACGATCAACAACTGGAAGGACGTGCGGGCGGGCTTCCCCGACCAGAAGCTGAACCTGTACGGCCCTGGCACTGACTCCGGTACGTTCGACTACTTCACTGAGGAGATCAACGGCACGGTGCAGGCCTCCCGCGCCGATTACACCGCATCCGAGGACGACAACGTCCTGGTGCAGGGCGTCTCCGGGGACCGCGGTGGGATGGGCTACTTCGGATTCGCCTACTACGTGGAGAACACGTCCAAGGTTAAGGCGGTGGCCATCGACTCCGGTTCTGGGTGCGTCGAGCCGACGGTTGCGAACATCGAGGCGGGGAACTACACCCCCCTCTCCCGCCCACTCTACATCTACGTGAACAAGGCCTCCCTGGCCAAGCCTGAGGTGGCGGCCTTCGTGCGGTTCTACATGGAGCACGGCGCGGAGCTGACGGCGGCGGTGGGCTACGTAGCCTCCGACGCCTCGATCTACGCGGACAACCTGGCCGACGCAGGTCTCTAGCGGTATGACTCGGCCGGTGCACGCGCGAAGGGCATCCCTCCCGCGCCCACCGCGCGCACCGGCCATCCCCGGCCCGGGCCCTGCACAGGGCCCGGGCTAACCTGTCCGCGAGGGTGGACGAAAGGCGAACGTTCATGGACACTAGCCGCCAGCCCCCCGGCGCCCCCGCAGACACGGCGGGCGCGAGGACCGCACCCACCATGCGCTTCAACCGCAACAGGCGCCGCGCCGAAGTCCAGGGACGCATCGCCCACGGGCTCTTCCTGGCTGCGGCGCTGGTGTCCGTGGCAACCACCGTTGGCATCGTGGTGACGCTGGTGGTGGAATCCACCTCCTTCTTCAGCGCGGTGAGCCCTTGGGAGTTCCTAACCGGCACCCGCTGGACGCCCATCCTTCAGCCACGTTCCTACGGCGTCCTGCCCCTGGTGATGGGCACGTTGTTGGTCTCCGGCATCGCGCTGCTGGTGGCGGTGCCCACGGGCCTCGCCATCGCCATCTTCCTCTCGGAGTACGCACCAGAGCGGGCCCGGCGCATCCTCAAGCCGGTGTTGGAGGTGTTGGCTGGCGTGCCCACAGTGGTATACGGCTACTTCGCCCTCACTTTCGTAACGCCGATCCTCCAATGGCTGCTCCGCACGCTGTTCGGGTACGACCTGCTGGTGTTCAACGCCCTGTCTGCCGGTGTGGTCATGGGGCTGATGATCGTGCCCATGGTTTCCTCGCTCTCGGAGGATGCCATGGTCTCGGTGCCGCGCTCACTGCGACAGGCCTCTTACGCGCTGGGCGCGACCCGCATCGAGACGGCCACCAAGGTGATGGTGCCCGCTGCGTTCTCTGGCATCGTCGCTTCGGTAATCCTCGCCTTCTCGCGGGCCATCGGCGAGACGATGCTGGTGACCATCGCCGCCGGCGCCACGCCCAAGATGACCTTCAACCCCCTGGAGAGCGTGCAGGCCATGACCGCCTTCATCGTGCAGCTCTCCCTGGGCGAGGCCGTCCACGGGTCCTTGGAGTACCAGACCATCTTCGCCGTGGGCCTGTTGCTCTTCCTGATGACCCTTGCGATGAACGTGCTTGGCCACTTCGTGGTGCGCCGCTTCCGGGAGGTGTACTGAAGGTGCAGCAGCAGGGATGGAACGAGCGGTTCAACCCGCGCCTCGCGGTCCGCAAGCGGGTGGGGGCCATCTACCTGGGCGTGTTCCTGGCCGCCGTCCTGGTGGGGGTGATTGGCCTGCTGGTGCTGGTGGCCCAGGTGCTGTGGGAGGGGGTTCCGTGGCTCTCGCTGCACTTCCTGACCGACTACCCCTCGCGCTTCCCGGAGCAGGCGGGCATGAAGTCGGCTATCTTCGGCTCGCTGTGGGTCATCGGACTCACGGCGCTGTTCACGGTGCCCGTGGGGGTGGCCTCGGCAATCTACCTGGAGGAATACGCCCCCAAGTACTGGGTGACCCGGCTCATCGAGGTGAACATCGCCAACCTCGCGGGGGTGCCGTCCATCGTCTACGGCCTGCTGGGCCTCGCGTTGTTCGTACAGTTCCTGGCCATGGGGCGCTCGGTGCTGGCGGGGGCGCTCACCATGTCGCTGCTGGTGCTGCCCATCGTCATACTGGCCTCGCGTGAGGCGATACGCGCTGTCCCCCAGACCTATCGCGAGGCGGCCTATGGGCTCGGCGCCACCAAGTTCCAGGTAGTGCGCGACGTGGTGCTCCCCACAGCGGTGCCCGGCATCATGACGGGCACCATCTTGGCCATGTCCCGGGCCATCGGTGAGGCAGCGCCCATGATCGCCATCTCGGCGCTGGTGTTCCTCACCTTCATCCCCTACACGCCGTTGGACCGGTTCACGGTGATGCCCATCCAGATCTTCAACTGGGTGGGCCGTCCGCAGGCCGGCTTCCAGGGCATCGCGGCCGCTGGCATTGTGGTGCTGCTGGTGATCCTGCTCTCCATGAACGCCGTGGCCATCTACATCCGCAACCGCACGCAAAAGAGGTCCGAGGAATGACCACCCAGACCCAGGCCGACACCGAGACAGACATCGCCCTGCAGGCGCGCGGCCTGCAAGTGCACTACGGCGAGTTTCGGGCGCTGAAGGACATCGACATCGATATCCAGCGCAACCGGATCACGGCCCTCATCGGCCCCTCCGGTTGCGGCAAGTCCACCATGCTGCGCTGCTTCAATCGGATGAACGACCTGATCGGCGGTGCGCGCATCAGCGGTCAGGTCACCTTCAATGGTGCGGAGATCTACGATCCTTCCGTGGACCCCACGGAGGTGCGCTCGCGCATCGGCATGGTGTTCCAGAAGCCCAATCCCTTCCCCAAGTCCATCTACGACAACGTGGCCTTCGGGCTGAAGATCAACGGCTTCAAGGGCAACATGGACGAGGCGGTTGAGAAGGCGCTGCGGGGTGCCGCGCTGTGGGACGAGGTGAAGGACCGGCTCAAGTCCTCCGGCATGGCCCTCTCCGGCGGGCAGCAGCAGCGCCTGTGCATCGCCCGGGCGCTGGCGGTGGAGCCGGAGGTGATCCTCATGGACGAGCCCGCCTCGGCCCTTGACCCCATCTCCACCCTCGCCATCGAGGGGCTGATGTTGGAACTGTGTTCCTCCTACACCATCGTGGTGGTCACCCACAACATGCAGCAGGCCGCGCGCGTGTCCCACCGCACGGCGTTCTTCAACATGGATTCGGACCGCGCGGGGTTCCTGGTGGAGGAGGGGCCCACTGATGAGATCTTCACCAACCCGCGCGACCCGCGCACCGAGGCCTACATCACCGGCCGGTTTGGTTAACCTGTCTGGCGGGAGTGCCCCAGAAAGGGGAGATGTGTCATGAAGATGCCTAAAGGCCCCAACCCACGTGCAGCCTTCGACCGAGACCTGCGCGCCCTCCAGGACGACCTGCTCGCCCTTGGCAGCATGGTGGAGAAGGCCATCGTCACCGCCGTGGAGGCCCTGCGCGACAGAGACCTGGAAGCCTCGCGCCGTGTGGTGCGGGAGGACGACGCCATCGACAGGAAGCGCTTCTCGCTAGAGGAGCGCGTCATCGACATGATCGCGATCCAGCAGCCGGTGGCCTCGGACCTACGCACGCTCATCACCGCGCTGCACATCTCGGTGGAGCTTGAACGCATCGGCGACTACGCGGAGGGCATCGGCAAGATCAGCCTGATGATGGGCGACCAGCCCCCCATCAAGCCGCTGGTGGACATACCCCGCATGGCTGAGAAGTCCGTGGCGATGCTGCGGGAGAGCCTGGACGCGCTGGTCAAGCGCGACGTGGACCTGGCTGCACAGGTGTGCAACGCCGACGATGAGATAGACCAGCTCTACGACCAGGTCTATCGCGAGTTGCTGCTCATCATGCTGGGCGACCCGCAGAAGATCGAGCGCGCCACCTTCCTGCTCTGGGCCGCCCACGACCTGGAGCGCATCGGCGACCGCGCGACCAACATCGCCGAGCAGGTGATCTACCTGGTCACCGGCAAGAAGACCGAACTGAAGGTCGGCAAGTACTAGCGGGGACCCCAACGGCCTGCTCATGCATATTAGAGGGCGGGGCACCAAGCCCCGCCCTCGCCCTACACCCATCAGCCTGCGGCCCGCACCGCAGGACCAAGGAGACCCGTGGTGGCCATCATCGAAGCCCGGTCCGTGTTCAAGACCTACGAGGGCGGCGGCCTGGAGGTGCATGCGCTCCAGGGTATCGACCTGTCCATCGAGCCCGGTGAGATGGTGGCCGTCATGGGCCCGTCGGGCTCCGGCAAGACCACGCTGCTCAACACCTTCTCCGGCATCGACGACATCACATCGGGCTCGGTGGTGATAGACGGCGTGTCGATCCATGACCTGGCGGACCGTGAGCGCACACGCTACCGGGCCCTGCACATGGGGTTCGTGTTCCAGTCCTACAACCTGCTCCCGGTGCTCTCCGCAGAGGAGAACGTTGAACTGCCTCTGCTTCTGGCGGGGGTGCGCCAATCCGTGGCGCGCGGGCGTGCCCGCACGATGCTGGCCCTCACGGGCCTGGCCGAGCAGGCGCGCAAGCGCCCCAACGAAATGTCGGGCGGACAGCAACAGCGCGTGGCCGTCGCGCGTGCGTTGGTGAACGAACCCGCCATCGTGTGGGCCGACGAGCCCACCGGCGCGCTGGACTCGGAGACCGGCGGGCAGATCATGGACCTGCTTTGCCGCCTCAACGAGGAGCACCGGCAGACCTTTGTGCTGGTGACTCACGATGCCACAGTGGGAGGTCGCGCGCAGCGCATCGTGCGCATGCGCGATGGGCTCGTCGAGTCCGACGAGCGCCTGGCCCTCGCCGGCGACAGGTTCGCCTAGCCATCACCACCCTCCGGAGCAGCCCGTGAACTCCCTCTTTGGCATCCCCATCAACTCGGTCATGATCGCTCTGCTGGCGGTCTTCGGCGCGGGCGTGGCCCTCACCGCGTTCTTCGCGCTGCGCAGCCCGGTGCTCTTCCGCATGGCGGTGCGCAACATCCCGCGCCGGCGGGCCCAGACCGCGCTCATCGTGGCGGGCCTCATGCTGGCAACGCTGCTCTTCTCCGCTTCCATCTCCACCGGCGATACCCTTGCTAACTCCATCCGGGTTCAGCTGCTCAAGGGAACCGGCCTGGTGGACGAGACCATCACCTCCTCGGCGCGCGATGCCACCGGGCAATCCGCGGCGCTGGAGGCGCAAGTTGTGGACCGGGTGCGTGAGGCCCTGGCCGGGGCGCCGGTGGACGGGGTGATGGGCGCCTACGTGCTGCGTGCCCCCGTGGTGGCCCCGGCCAGCGTGCGGAACGAGCCGCGTGTTCAGGTGCTGGGCCTGGACCCGGAGGCACTGGGCCAGGGCTTCGAGCCGCTTGAGGACGCCGATGGGCAGCCGCTGGAGTTGACGACGCTGGCCCTTGGCGAGGTGTACCTGTCCGCCGACGCAGCCGAGTCGCTGAACGCGGGGCCGGGTGATGCGCTGGCCGTCTACCTGTCTGCGCAGCCCACGATGCTCACGGTGCGCGCAGTGCTAGGGAGCCGTGGCAACGGCATGGCGGCCATGGCCGCTGTGGCCCGGCTGGACCAGGTGCAGGCGTGGGCCGGTGAGCCAGGGAAGGTGAACCGCATTTTCGTCTCCAACGACGGCGGACTGGTGAACGGGGCCGAGGGCACCGATGCCGTTGAGGCAGCGCTGGAACCGCTGGCCGAGGAGCTGGAGCTGACGGTGGACCCGGTCAAGCGTGATGCCCTCACCACCGCGGATAGCGCAGGCTCGGCCTTCACCTCCATCTTCATCCTCTTCGGCAACTTCTCGATGATCGCCGGCATCCTGCTCATATTCCTGATCTTCGTGATGCTGGCCGCAGAGCGGAAGCGTGAGCTAGGCATCGCCCGGGCCATCGGGGCCCATCGCGGGCACATCGTGCAGCTCTTCGCCTTCGAGGGCGCCCTCTACTCCCTGATGGCGGCGGCGGTGGGCAGCCTGCTGGGCGTGGTGGTGGGTGCGGTGATGGTGGGCGTGGTTGCCTCTGCGCTGGGTCAGGTGGGCCTTGAGGTGCACTTCGCCTTCCGCTGGCAGTCCATCGTCATCGCCTACTCCCTGGGCATGGCCGTCACCTACGTGGCGGTGGTGGGCTCCTCCGTGCGTGCCAGCGTGCTGAACATCGTGCGCGCCGTGCGCGACCTGCCGGAGCCCCCTTCACACCCCACGCTGCTGCGCATCCTCTGGCAGGGGCCGTGGCGCACCCTGCGGGGCGGGCTGGGCCAGCTGGCCGGTGGCCACCCTGGCGGGCTGCGGGTGCTGACGCTGGGCGTGGCGCGCGCGTGGGCGCGCCTGGCCGGTGGGCTGCTGCGCTCCGGCTACCTGCTGGCCCTGCTGGGCGTCTTCCAGGTGCAGGCTGGCCTGGCGGGCAAGCAGCTGGGCATCTTCCTGCTGGGCCTCTCGATGGTGGGGATGGGGGCCCCGCTGGTGGCCCGCCACGCCCTGCGCCTGCCCGACCGCATCGCCTACACCCTGGCAGGCGCCCTGGTGGTGGCGCTGTGGATACTGCCGTGGGAGCCGCAGGACCTGGGTCTGCCGGAGCTGTCGGCGGGCATCGAGATGTTCGTCCTCTCCGGCGTGATGCTGGTGGTGGGCGCCGTGTGGGTCATCGTCTACAACATGCACTTCCTGGTGGAGCCGCTGGCCTGGTTGCTTGGCCGCGGGCGACGGCTGGCGCCGGTGGTGCGCACCGCCGTGGCCTACCCCATGGCCAACCGGTTCCGCACCGGGATGACGCTGGCCATGTTCTCCCTGGTGGTGTTTACCCTCACGGTGGTGGGCTTCATCATCGCGGCGTTCACCTCGGCCTTCGAGGACACCCGTGTCTTCTCAGGCGGCTTCGACGTTTCGGCGGACGTATCGTTCACCAACCCTATCCCCGACATGGCCGCTGCCCTCGCCGCAGCTCCCGGCGTCGATGCGGGGCAGGTGACGGTACTGGGGCAGGTGTCCGGGCTGCCTGTGCGCATCGTGCAGGACGGCACGGCGAATGAGCCGCGCGATTGGTTCGTCACCGGCGTGGACGCGGGGTATGCGGAGCACATCACCTACGGGTTCATGCTCCGTGCCGACGGGTATGCGGACGATGCCGCCGTCTGGCGCGCGCTGCGCGAGGAGCCGGGCACGGCGGTGGTCGCCTCGTTCATCGTCCCGGCGCGCTCGGAATTCAACGTGCAGTTGGGCGGCGAATCGTTCCGGCTGGAGGGCTTCTACCGGGACGACCCCTCGCTGCCGGAGGTGTACCTGACCATCACCGAGCCCACGGGGGGCGCGTCCACGCGCCTGCGCGTCATTGGCGTGCTGGACGAGCAGGCCGTCTTCGCCAACACCGTCGTGACGGCCCACGAGACGCTCGCCGCCATCGCCCCGGTGCAGCTGCCGTTCCTGAGCTACCAGTTCACCTTGGCTGACCCCGCCCAGGCGCCGGCCTTCGCGGACGCGCTGGAGGCGGACTTCGTGGTCAACGGCCTGCGCGCCACGGACCTGGCGGCGGCCATCCAGGAGCAGACGCAGCTCAACATCACCTTCAACCGGCTGATACAGGGCTTTATGGGGCTTGGATTGGTGGTGGGCATCGCGGCGCTGGGCGTCATCGCCTCGCGCTCGGTGGTGGAGCGGCGCACCCAGATTGGGGTGCTGCGGGCGGTGGGGTTCGAGCGCACCATGGTGGCGGGCTCCTTCCTCATCGAATCGTCGCTGGTGGCCCTACTGGGCATCGTCACGGGCCTCGCGTTGGCCTTCGGGCTGTCGGTGAGCATCATCAACTCCATCGGCGAGTCCTTCGCTTCGGTGGAGTACCGGGTGCCGTGGGGCACCGTGGGGCTGGTGTTCGGCATCGCCTACGGTGCCTCCATGCTCATGACCCTGCTCCCCGCGCTCCAGGCAGCGCGCCTGTACCCGGCGGAGGCACTGCGCTTCGACGAGTAACCCGCGGGGCCCCGAGTGGGGGTATCATCCCGCCCATCCGGCGGGGGAGCGTTCCGAGTGAGCGAGCAGCCCGTCCACGGTGAGGAACAGGACAAGGCCGAGGAGCCGGGCGTTATCGAGCGCACCACCGAGGCGCTGGGGCGCACGTCGGAGGCCTTCGAGCGCGTCACGGGCGTAGGTCTGGTGCCCGTTGCCGGTGTGCTGGCGCTCACCCTGGGCATCAGCGCCGCGATGGTGGTCTACCGCGAGCCCCTGGGGCACCTGGGCAGGTGGGGCTATCCCGGGGTGTTCCTCATTATGCTGGTGAACAACGCCACGGTGTTCCTGCCCGCGTTGGGCCAGGCGTTCCTCGCGGCGGCGGCCCAATCGCTGAACCCGGTGCTGCTGGGGGTGGTGGGTGGCGTGGGCGGTGCGGCGGGAGAGCTCACGGGCTACGTGCTGGGCCGCTCCGGTCACCGGGTTATGGCGCGCACGCCGCTGGTGCGCCGTCTGCTGCGTCTGCGCCGGCGGGGGCTTGGGCCCGCGCTGTTCATCTTTGCGCTCACCCCGCTGCCCTTCGACGTGGCCGGGGTCATCGCAGGGAGCGTGGGTTATCCCGTCTGGCGGTTCCTGGCGTGGGTGGGCGCGGGCAAGATCCTCAACACCATCGCCATCGCGGTGGCCAGCTACTACACCATCGGGTGGCTCTCGCGCCTGTTAAATGCGGGCTAGGCCGGTTGGACAGGCTAGGGCTAGGACTCCTGCTGGCAGACACCAGCCTCGGGGCCGACCTTGCCCCGATAGGCGACGATGAACGCCGTCAGCGCGGCGGCATCGAAGGTCTCCAGCGGCAGCACCCGTCCCCACACCGTCGCGGCGACGGGGAAGTCCATGTAGATGTAGCTGCCCGCCAGCACGCACTCGGAACTCACATCGGCGATCAGCCGGTTCACCTGCCCGGCCAATACGGGGTCATCCGGCTGGTACCAGATGACCACTGCGCCGTGCTCCAGGTTGTGGACGGCGTTCTCCGCCACCAGGGGCTCGCCCAGGAAGCCGTAGTCCGATCGGGCGTCGGTGTGGTTGCCCGAGGAGGGGGGGATGAGCCGCGTCTGTCCATCGATGGACAGTTCAGAGACGTACTGGTAGGGAGGCGCGTGGCGCCCCGGCAGCTCCTCCACGGCGTAACCCAGGTCGGGGCCACTCCCGTCGGAGAGGGCCAGCGCGACAGCGATGGCGATGGCGCCCACCACCAGGATGCCTGCGATGCCCAGCAGCGTACGGCGCTGGGCGCGCCGGGAACTGGCCTGCGTGCGCTTGGTGCGTGCAGCCTGCGCGCGCAGCGAGCCCTGACGCCGACGCGCTCGCTCTTCGTCCTGGTTCATGGGGGTGTCTGCGTCCTGGGGTGAGTTGACGGCGGGCTAGGCCGCGCCGATGCGCTCCAGCAGCCCGCCGATAGTGAGCCAATAGTAGACGATGAAGGCCCCTGAGGCCAGGAGCAGCACGGCGCTGACGGTGCCCACCACCGGCAGCAAGCGGCGCAGCGCTCGGGTGGCCGCGCCCTTGAACAGCGCCATGGAGAGGGTGAGCACCAATATCACTGCGCCCATGCCCGCACCGTAGAGCAGGAAGCCGGCCAGGGAGTCCAGCGCCGTGCCCGCGGTGAAGGTGCCGCCCAGCACGGCCAGGAATACTGGCAGCGTGCAGGAGAGGGAGGCGAGGCCGTAGGCCACTCCGAACAGTAGGTAGCCGCGCGTACCCGCCCCGCTGCCCACGCGGGCCGAGAGGCGCATGCCCAGGTTGGTGTACAGCTTGCCGCCGCCCAGCAGGTAGGCGCCGCCCGCCGTCAGCGCCAGTCCCACCGCCAGTCCCACCCACGGAAAGCCGGTGACGATGCCGCGCGCGCCTAGCCCAATGGGGAGGCCCACGGCGGCGAACAGGAGCACGAACCCTGCCGTCACGGCCAGGCCCACCACCACGGCACGCTGGAAGCGTTCCGGACGGCCCCGGGTAGCGTCCGCATCGCCCAGGAAGAGACCCAGGTAGGCCGGGAGCATGGCGAATCCGCACGGGTTCACCGCGCTCACCATCCCCGCGCTGAAGGCGAA
>JAYNIL010000034.1:0-16665 GCA_038109085.1 Chloroflexota bacterium | reverse complement strand
CGAGTCTGCCTGCAGGCGCTCTCCCCCGCTCGCTGCGTTCGCTCGTTCAAGGGGAACACCCCCTGGGCACCCTGCGGGCGCCGAAGGGGGAGTCGCCCTTCCATCGAGCGAGCTGCAGGCGAGTTAACCCCGCCCCTGCTAGAATCGTACCAGGGCGCGCGCCGCCCCCTCACCCCCTTCACGGAGCAACGCCCATGGGAGCACTGCTGGATAAGCTGGACCGCGCGAGCAAGGGCGCCGCGAGGCCCCTGGGCTTCGGGAGCGCGGCCCGCGAGGAGCAGGTGGCCCCGGTGCTGCTGCTGGGCGTGGTGGACGCGGGCGACAAGGCCGCCGCGAAACTCGCCGCCGACGCGAAGGTGGACGCGGTGCTGGTGCGCGCCGAGGGCGCCAAGAAGACGGAGCTGGCCGCTACCCACAAGGCCCTCGGCGAGCTGGTGCACGGGCTGTGGCGCGAGCAGGCCACTGCCGACGGCCCCCTGGGCGACTTCCAGGTGTTCTCCTCCGAGGAGACCCCCATGGCCGTGTTGGGCGGCGAGGAGCGCACCAACGTCATGGTGGTGAGCCCCGAGGTGCCGGATGAGTTGCTGCGCACCCTGGACCTGCTGCCGGTGGACGCCTTCCTGGTCTCCCTCACCGACGTGGACGCGCTAAACGTGCGCCAGCTGATGCGCCTGGGCCGCGTGCGCGGAGTTACCTCCCGCTGGCTCTTCGCCGAGCTTTCGGCCCTACCCTCCAAGGAAGAGCTGGAGCAGCTGCGCGAGGTGGGCATCAGCGCCGTGGCCGTGGCCATGAAGGGGCAGACCGCCAAGGCCCTGGCTGAGGCGCGCAAGGTGCTGGCCGAGCTCCCCCGCGAGGTGCCGGAGCGCTCCAAGGGCCGCAACGTTGCCACGGTGCCCCAGGTCTCCGGCGCGCTGCCGGGCGGACGCCCCGCCCCGGAACCTGCACCGGACGACGACGATTACGACGACGAGTAGCCCATGCTCCTGAGCAGCCTGGACCTGCTTCTGGACAACCCGTTCATCGGGTTCGCCCTGCTGCTCGCGGTCATAGTGAGCATGGTGGGCGCCATCACCGTCCACGAGGCCGCCCACGCCCTGGCGGCCACACTCCAGGGCGACCCGACGGCATCGCGCCTGGGCCGCCTGACGCTCAATCCCCGCGCGCACCTGGACCCGGCCGGCACGCTGCTGCTGCTGGTGGCCGGGTTCGGCTGGGGCAAGCCCGTGCCCGTGGACATCCGGCGCCTGCGCTCCGGGCGGGCGGGCTTCGCGCTGGTCTCGGCGGCGGGGCCCGCTGCCAACCTGCTCTCCGCCGCGCTGCTGGGCATCGCCTTCCAGACCGGGCTGCTGGACGCGCACGCCGTGACGGCGGCGGGGTTGCGGGCCATGCAGACGGACGCGTGGGCCGGGCTGGTGGGCCTGTACGCCGTACAACTGAGCCTGGTGCTGGCCGCCTTCAACCTGCTACCCGTCCCCCCGCTGGACGGCGGGCACATCCTGCTGGGCCTGGCGCCCCGTGCCTGGCTGCCCGCCCTTACCACACTGGCCAAGTGGGGGCCCATCGCCTTCATCGTCCTAGTGGGCGTGAGCATCGCAGGGCTGGCCGACCCGCTGGGGGTGCTCTTCGGCCCCGTGCTTGCCCTCTCGCGCGCCCTGACGGGCTAGGCAGGCTGGGACTTCAAGGCGTGGATTTCGTCCAGGACGCCGCGCTTGACCGATTCGGTCAGCCGCGTGAGTTCGTTAGTAGTGAGCCGGCGCCCCATGACCTCACGCTCATAGGCGGCGATGGTATTCATGAGGGTTCGGTCGTTGGGGGTGGTCAGGGCCACGGGACTGCCTCCGGCTAGTGCTGCTGCCCGGAGGCTACCACGCCCCGTCTAGAGCCAGAGCAACTGGAGCAGCAGGTGGGGTATACCCACCGCCGCGACGTTGAAGGATACGGTTATGGGCAGCCAGCGGCGCAGGCCGACTCGCTCGCCCAGCTTCTCCAGAATGCCGCCCGCCAGTGAGTTTGCCGTGGCGCCCACAGGGGTGATGCTGAAGCGCGGGTATAGCACCAGCGCGAGCACCCCCATCAGCATGGCCCGGGGCAGAGACACGGCGGCATCCTGGCCCAGCAGCGTGTAACAGCCGGGGTTCTCCAGTGACAGATCCCCACCGCACCCGGTGCGCGGACGCGCCCTTGCTACGCCGCTGACCTGAAGAATGCTATGCGTGTCATCTATTCTGCACCGCGCCTTGACCTGCAGCAGCGCAGCGGCGATGGTGGCCCCCTGCCCGGCCGCGAGGCGGGGCGGGGAAGGAGGCCCCATGTTCGTAATACGCAGGGTGTGGAAGGTGAAGAAGGGGACAGCCCGTAAGGCTGCTGCCGTCATCACCGAGATCGGCAAGATGTACGAGGAGGCCGGTCTGCGCCAGCCCAGCCGGGTGTACACCTCGGGGGGGTCGGTGCCCGGCCCGGCCGACACGGTGTACATGGAGTGGGTGGAGGAGGCGCTGCGCGACGCCTACCGGGAGGACAACCCCAAGCCTGCGCGCGAGGACGAGCTGTTCGCCCAGCTGCGCGAGTTCCGGGAAGACGAGTTCGTGGAGTTCTACCAGCTCTACTCAGGCAGTTAGCCCGCGCGAGGCCGTGGTGCGCTAGAATCGCGTCTACCCTCCCGCGTAGGTGTGCCATGCGCGCCGTCATCAGCCCGCCTAAGTCGCTGCGGGGCGAGCTCACGCCCCCCGGCGATAAGTCCATCTCCCACCGCTCGGCCATCTTCAACGCCATCGCGGAGGGCTCGGCGCGGGTGGAAAACTTCGGCCCCGGCGCAGACTGCCGCTCCACCCTGCGGGTGCTGCGTGGGCTTGGCGTGCGCATCGAGGGCTCCGGCCCCGCACTCACGGTGCATGGGGTGGGCCTGCATGGGCTGGCGGAGCCTGCCAACGTGCTGAACGCGGGCAACTCCGGCACGACCACCCGCCTCATGTCCGGGGTGCTGGCGGCCCAACCGTTCCTCACCGTGCTAACGGGCGACCGTTCGCTGCGCTCTCGCCCCATGGCGCGGGTGCTGGACCCGTTGCGGGCCATGGGCGCAACGGTGGACGGACGCGATGGCGGGCGATTGGCCCCGCTGGTGTTCCGGGGCGGAGCGCTGCGGGGCATCACATATCAGATGCCCGTCGCCTCTGCCCAGGTGAAGAGCGCGCTGCTGCTGGCGGGCCTGTTCGCCCAGGGCGAGACGGTGCTGGAGCAGCCCGCGCGCTCGCGCGACCACACGGAGCTGATGTTCGCCGCCATGGGCGTGCGGGTGCGTGAGGAGGGCCTGCGCCTGAGCATCGAGCCCGCGTCCCTGCGCGCCGTGGACGTGCGCGTGCCCGCCGATATCTCCTCCGCCGCCTACTGGCTGGTGGCCGCCGTGGCCCACCCGGACGCGGAGGTGACGGTGCGCAACGTGGGCGTGAATCCCTCGCGCACCGGCGTGCTGGACGCGCTGGCGCAGATGGGGGCGGACGTGCGCATGGTGAACCGGCGCGAGGAGGGCGGCGAGCCCGTGGCCGACTTGGTGGCCCGCTCGAGCCGCCTGCGCGGGACGGTGCTTGAAGGCGACCTAATCCCCCGGCTGGTGGACGAGGTGCCGGTGCTGGCGCTGGCGGCGTGCTTCGCAGAGGGGGTCACCGAGGTGCGCGATGCCGCCGAACTGCGGGTGAAGGAGTCCGACCGCATCACCACCACCGCCACGGAGCTGAACCGCATGGGCGCGCGCGTGAGCGAGTTGCCTGACGGGCTACGCATCACGGGCGTGGGGCGGCTGTCCGGCGCGGAGGGGCGCACCTACGACGACCACCGCATCGCCATGACGCTGGGGGTGGCGGGCCTGCTAGCCCGCACCCGCACCATGGTGGTTAAGGCGGAGAACGCCGCCGTCTCTTACCCCTCCTTCTGGGAGGACATCGCGGCCCTCGGTGCCGGTGTGCGCACCAAGGGCGCGGCGGCCCGCGTGCGCTCGCGTGAGGAGGGGTGATGGCCCCGCGCACGGGCCTGCTGGTGGTCGTCTCCGGCCCGTCGGGGGTCGGCAAGGACGCGGTGCTTGCGGCCCTGCGCAGGATGCACCCGGAGTTCCACTACCCGGTGACGGCCACCACCCGGCCCCAGCGGCCCGGCGAGGTAGACGGGCGCGATTACCTGTTCATCAGCCCGGAGCGCTTCGAGCAGCTGCTGGCCCAGGGCGGCTTCCTGGAGCACGCCCAGGTGTACGGGCGCCGGTACGGGGTGCCCAAGGCTCGGGTGCGCGATGAGCTGGCGGCGGGGCACGACGTGGTGGTGAAGGTGGACGTGCAGGGCGCCCAGACGATACGCGCACTAGCCCCCGATACCGTGCTGGTGTTCCTGGCCGCACCATCCATGGACGAGCTGGAGCGCCGCCTGCGCGAGCGCAAGACCGAATCACCCGAGCAGCTCGCTATCCGCATCGCCACGGCGCGCGAGGAGATGGAGCAGGCGAGCTGGTTCGATAGGGTCATCGTCAACGGCACGGAGGATGTGGAGGGGACTGTGGCCAAGCTGGTGGCGGTGATGGAAGAGGAGCACACGCGCGTACCCGCGCGCGAAGTGCGGCTCTAGCCCACCAGCACCATGTGCACCTTGCCGGGGCCGTGGACGCCGATGGTGAGCGTCTGCTCGATGTCGGCGGTGCGCGAGGGGCCGGAGATGAAGTTGAAGTAGGGTGCCCAGTGCGAGCGCCCCTTCTGATGCTCCAGGCGCATCAGCGCGAAGAAGTCGTCCAGGCTCTCCAACACCTGATCTGCCTCCACTACCACGGCCAGCACCGGGGGTGCCAGCGAGGCGAGGCGCGCCACGCCCTTGCGCTGGATGACGGCGCACGAGGCGGTCTCGGCGATGGCATACGCCACGCCCACGATGCCCAGGTCGGCCCGGAAGGCCATGGGCTTGAGCTCGGAGCGCCGGCGCGCCCGGCCGGCGGCCAGTATGGCCGGGGAGATGCCCTCACGCCGCAGCGCCCCGTCCACATCCACACGGGTGAACACGTCCTCGGCGGTGCGCACCACGTGGCGCGCCTTCAGGCCGTCCGCGATGTCGGCGACCACCTCAGCGGCCCTATCGGGCGTGGCGGCGCGGTGCACGTTCCACGAGGCCCGCGCGGCAACGTCGGCGAGGCGGTCGCACAGGGCGGGACGCCGAGCGGCAACGCGCGCCAGCACCGTGCGTACCTTCTCCTCCTGGCGCGCCTGGTTGGACTTGAGTGGGGCGTGATCAGGGGTATGGAGGATGGGCTCGGTGCGGCCCAGCGCCTCACGCACGCGGGCCAGGAACGCGGCTTTGTTGGGGTGCTCCGCGGGCATCTCCGGCATGGCTAACGCGCCTCCCCGCCTTTGACGCGGCGGGCCTGGCGCTCCTGCCAAGAGGCAACGAAGGACTTGCGCGCCAGAGCGGGCAGATCCCGGGACTTGGTCCAGTTCCCGACGAGCGGCAGCGGGACGCGGCGGATGCGCCCACCCCGCGCGAAGGGCCCCTGGAACAGACGCGCGAGACGCGCGCCCGACTCCATGGCCTGCCGGTTGCGCATCGCCTTGCGCCAGCGGCCGATGAAGGCGCGCTCCAGCCGCCCAACCACGGGGCCGTGCTTGCCGTCACCCTCGGCAGCCTGGTGGCGCAGGTGCAGTAGCAGGCGGGGGATGTCTATCTTCACCGGGCACACGTCCCGGCACGCACCGCACAGGGTGGAGGCATAAGGCAGGTCCTTGGCCGCTTCCATACCCGTCATGGGCGGCGTAACGATGGCGCCGATGGGCCCGGAGTAGACCCACCCGTAGGCGTGCCCGCCCACGTTGCGGTAGACCGGACAGTGGTTCAGGCACGCACCGCACCGGATGCACTGGAGCGACTCGCGCAGCACCTCATCACGCAGCAGGTTGAGGCGTCCGTTGTCCACCAGTATCAGGTGGAACTCCTCCGGCCCGTCCTCGTCGGAGGGGTTGCGCGGGCCGGAGATAAAGGCGTTGTAGGAGGTAATGCGCTGGCCGGTGGCTGAGCGCGGCAGCAGGCGCAGAAAGAGGGCCAGGTCCTCGATGGCCGGGAGGATCTTCTCCATCCCCGCGATGGCCACGTGAATACGCGGGGCCGAGGTGGTCATGCGCCCGTTGCCCTCGTTGGTCACGATGCAGACGGTGCCCGTCTCGGCCACCACGAAGTTGGCCCCGCTGATGCCCATGTCGGCGATGGCGAACTTCTCGCGCAGCGCATCGCGGGCGATGACGCACAGGCGGGTGATGTCCTCGGTGGGCGCGGTATTGAGCCAGCGCTCGAACAGCTCCGAGACGTCCTTGCGGGACTTGTGCATCGCGGGGGCGATGATGTGGAAGGGCGTCTCGCCGGCCAGCTGGATGATGTACTCACCCAGGTCGGTCTCCACGGGCTCGATGTGGTTCTTCTCGAGGATCTGGTTGATGCCCATCTCCTCGGAGACCATGGACTTGGACTTGATGACCGTCTTGACGTTGTTGGCCTTGGCGATGTCCAGGACGATCTGCGAGGCCTGGGCCGCGTTGTCGGCGAAGTGGACGTGCCCACCGTTGCGGCGCACGCTCCTGTCCAACAGGTCCAGATAGTAGTCGAGCCGTTCGACGGTGTGCGCCTTGATGCTAGCTGCGCGCTCGCGCATGGACTCCCAGGACTCTTCCGGGAAGTCGGCGGCGATGGCCGCCGCGCGCGCGTTGGTGAAGTGGTCCATCACGTGGGCGAGGGCATGCTGGAGCTTGGGGTCGTGGACGGCCTGCTCCGATGCCTGCTTGAACCGGGCGGATTTAACCTGGGCCATCAGGCCCCCTCCGCCCCTGAACCGGCCAGCAGCTGGGCGATGTGCAGCGCCTTCACCTTAAGCCCCCGCCGGGCCATCGCCCCGCGCAGGTGCATCAGGCACCCGCAGTCGGTGGCCACCACCGTGCCCGCACCCGACTCGGCGATGTGGGCCAACTTCTGCTCCATGATGGCCTCGGAGATGGCGGGGAACTTAACGGAGAAGAGGCCCCCGAACCCACAGCAGGTGTCCGAGGCCTCCATTTCCTGCAGCTCGGCCCCCTGCACGCCCTCGATCAGCGTGCGGGGCTCGCTCTTGAGGTGCAGCTCGCGCAGCGTGTGGCAGGAATCGTGGTAGGTCACCAACCCCTCGGCGCTGGAGCCCGTCTCGGTGACGCCGAGCATGTTCACCAGGTAGTCGGTGAGCTCGTAGGTCTTCTCCCCCACAGCCTTGGCGCGGTCCAGGGTGTCCGAGTCGTCCGCGAACAACTCCTGGTAGTACACCTTGATCATGGCCGCGCACGAACCGGAGGGCACCACGATGCGCTCCGCGTCGCCGAACACGTCCAAGAAGTGGCGGGCGACCTCGGCGGCCTCGGCGCGGAAGCCGCCGTTGAAGGCCACCTGCCCGCAGCACGTCTGCCCGGCTGGGACGTCCACCTCGACGCCCTGCGCCTCCAGCACCTGCACCGTTGCTTCACCTACCTCGGGGTAGAACTGGTCGACCAGGCAGGTAGCACACAGCGAAGCTCGCAACTTTGCAGTGGCGGGTGCGGGGCGCGAGGCGCTATGGCGGGAGCGAGAGCGATTGCGGGCCATAAGCGAACGTTAGCAGAGGCGGCCCGCCCCTTCAATGGAGGAGCAGGCAGTTCTCGTTCTTGCTAGACCGCTGTACCTAGGTGGGGCTGCCCACTTTATCCCCGGCCTCGATGTAGGCCTCGCCCAGGCTGAGAAACGGGGTCTCTTTACCCTTGAAGGACACCTCGTAGGTGGTGGGGCCTGACCCGCTGATCACCTCGTATATGTCCGCCTTGCCCTTGGGCCCCTCGACGCTGGCCACCACCGACTTGGTGCTTACCATCTACGCCTCCATAGGATTTGGGCTGCGCTCACCACACCCGGCATGCTGACGGCATGACCATAGGGCAGGTGCATGAATGCAGCGTGAACAAGTCCTAGAGGAACGTGAACGGGTAATGAAGACGCCCAGCGGCGAGCCGAACGCGACCCGCCAGGTGGCTAGGCAGACGAGCGGTCCTTGAAGGACGGAAAGCGCAGATCGTTGCAGCGCTCGCACACCTCGGGCGGAATGATGCCGAAGCGCATCAACCAACCAAAGGTGAAGCACCCCGCGCAGAAGCCAGCGAAGGCCTCCAGCCCGGCGAAGAAGACCAGCACCCCCAGCACCGTCTGCGCGGCACCCAACAGGCCGAAGCCGTACACCAAGACGATGGCCGTGGAGGAGAAGGCCAGGCCAACGCCCTGAGCAAACTGCTTGGGCGGGCCGGCCACCAGCCGGGTACGCCGGAGCACCTTGGGAGCGATGACCTTGGTGGCCAGAGTGCCCATGAGACTCAGCTTGGGGCCAGTGAGCACACGGGCGAGGAAACCGTAGGCCAGGAAGAACAGTAGCCAGTAGGCGCCTGAGAAGATGATGACCAGCGTAAGGGTGAAGACCATAGCCGCCACGGAGCGGGCCGCGTACTCGTTGACCGGATGCGGGAAGCTGAAGAGCGTCCGCAGCCTAGAATTCGCCTTGATAAGTTCGGTGCTCATACGCCGCTCCCTCTATGGCAGATGCCCATAAAAAAAGCCCCCGTCACTCTGCATACACCCGCAGGAAAACCTAGCCGCCACCTCGTCGTGAGGCAGCCGTTAGGCCCGCGGGGGGCGCATACAACAACGGGAGCACTCGTGCACCACGAGCGGATGATAGCACGCCGCCCAACCGCGCAACGACTAAACCGGCGCGCCTGCGTATTTTCCCACGTGCCAGTTAAGTGTGCGCCCTCGGTCAGCGCTCTGGGACGGGCGACACCACATACCGAGCCCTGTATCAGCGGGGTGCAAAAACATCTTGCCTAACGATCCTTGCGCCTCGAAGACATGCGAAACATTGCTCTCGCCATTGCGGGCAGGAACAAACGGCATCGAGACGGTCATCATGCACATAGCCCGCAACGAAGAGAGGCCGCTGAGATCCAGCGGCCCCTCTTCGTTCTTGCAGAGAGCGGGACTAGAAGATGCGGGTAGTGATGAAGTGCCAGACCGCCGCCTGGGGCCAGATGACCGCCAGGAACCGGTCCATGAGATACAGCTGGAAAATACCAATTACGGCAACGGCGATAACTGGGCCTAAGTAGCGCCACTTACCCTGCATAAACAGCGCCGGGCTCAGGATGGCATAGCTGACAGTGGCCCATTGCATGCCGATGAAGCCGGTCACCAGCACGAAGACACCAAGCATCGCAACCACTTTGTATAGGTTGGTGCGGAATCCCTCCATGCCGGACGACTTCATGCCGATGTCCATAATGTCTGCCTTGCGGTATGAACGCTTGGTCAGGTGGGTGTATAGCTGGGAAACGGAGAGAATGATGATGCCGATACCCGCGCCCATGGGGAAGATGCGTGCCTCAAATCGGAAACCCATGGACGAAATGATGAAGGCCAGCGAGCCGCCGATGGCCAGAGCAATGGGCATGTTGTACCAGGAAATAAGAGCACGCCTGAAGGGCAGGACAACAACCTCTTCGTTGGCCCGGCTCACGTCGTCCGCAGCGGCCTGCTTGGCCGCGGAGCGCGAGAAGAAAACCATGGTAGCCACCACGATGATGAACAGACCGATGGTAAGCGGACGAACCAATAGACCGCCAGACTCGGTCCATCCGTGGAGGCTCACAGCGGTAGTCAGGTTCCGCTCAATCACCTCACCCAGGATGATTCCCAAAAGCATGGGCGGACGGGGCCACTGATACTGCTTCATGATGAGGCCCATGCCCATGAACACGAACATGATGGGCAGCGAGAGCCACGAGGTGGACTCGATGAGGCCGGTGAGGAAGACGATGGGGATGATGATGGCACCCACCATCGGGTAAGGCACCAGGGTGAGCTTAGCCAACTGACCCGTGAAGCCAATGCCCAGCAGCATCAGCAGCAGATTGCCGATGGACAGGGTGATAATCATCAGAATCAGGATGTCAGCTCGCGAGCCCAGCAGTGTGGGACCGGGGCTGATGTTGTAGGCGTACATCGCGACCAGAATTAGCGCCCAAGACAGGCCGCCCGGCACACCCAGTGCCAGGGTCGGAATCGCCTGGCCCGACTCCTTCGCGTTCTGCGCCGACTCGGCGAAGATGACTCCCAGCAGCGAGCCCTTGCCGAACTGGGACTTGTCCTTGGTGAAGAAGATGCCGAACACATAGGAGAGCCAGTCGATAGTCGCCTGTCCCACACCCGGGATGGCGCCAAGGAACACGCCGAAGACCGACTGACGGATGATGACCGGCCACTGCCGGAAGCCCTCCTTGGCACCGGCGATTACCTGCCTGGTAGAAACCTCGGAACCCTTAGGAGCCACGGATTGCCCAGAGAGTGTCAAATCCACCATCTCCGGCAAAGCGAACAGGCCCAAAGTAGCCGCAATGAGAGGCAGGCCGTTCCACAGCTCGGGGCGCTGGAAGACGAAGCGCTCGTCGCCGGTGCCTGGTGCGATCCCCACACTGCCCAGCATCAGACCCAGCAGGCCTGCGGCCATGCCCTTGCGCATGGCTCCCTTGGAAAGGCCGGAAACCATGGCGACGCCGAACAGCGCCAGCATGCCGATCTCCGCAAAGGAGAAGGAGAGAACGAAAGGCTTCATGATGGGGATGACGGCGGCCAGAACCAGCGCGCCGACCACTCCGCCCAGCATGCTCGCCGCGTATACAGCACCCAGAGTGTGGGCCGCCTTGCCCTGGCGCGCCAACTGGTGGCCCTCCAGGAACGAGACATTGTTCCCACCACCGGGCTGGCCCAACAAAATGGCAGGGATGGTGTCCAGGCCGTTGTTGACGCCCGTCACAGTCGCCAACGCCACCAGACCGATGGCAGGGTCACTGACGTTCTGGAGCAGGAAGGGAATCATCAGTGACATAACCACAATGCCCGAGGCCCCCGGGATTAACCCGGTGAGTGCCGAGGCCACGGCAGCGCCAACAACCACGCCCCAGTAAACGGGGTCTACCAGTCTGCTGAATGCCTGCAGAATCTCTTCCATCGAGCGACACCTCGCCCACCGTGTCAGCGGCGGCCATTATTAGGCTAATGGGCTAAAGCTCTGATCCAGAACGATAGCCTCGAGCGACTCCTACCAAGACGCCCGAGGCTATTCCGCATCTACCATAGCAGCCAAGGGCCAGTGCGGATTCCTCCACACTGGCCCTTTTTATGCTTACTTCACGAACTTCTCGTAGTACTTGTCGCGAAGCGAGTCGTACTCGGCCTGGTTGGCACGGAAGAAGGTAGACATCCGCTCCAGGGCGGCCTGGAACTCCACGCCGGGCGTGAAATTGTTCAGGATCCCGGAGAACTTCTCCATGCCATCCGCGAATTCCTTATCGGCCATCGCGTCGATGAGGGCCTGACGCAGGGCGTCACGCACACCGTCCTCGATGCCCGGAGGGCCAATGATGTTCTTGGCGAAAGAGGCCCGGACGTCGTTGAAACCAGTCCAGGTGTCGAGGTCCGCAGCGTCCAGGTACTCCTGGGCGACCTTGCAGTTGAACTCACCCTCGGCGTTAGGTGCCACGGAAGTGCCGGAGAAGGACATGTCCACGAACGGCGTGATGTACTTGTCCGCGACCCAGCCGGGGCGGCGAAGTGGGATCTGGTTCCATACAGTGGCTGAAGTCCAGGAGTTCACGTCGCCGCGTTCGAGCATCAGCATCTGAGAGTTAGAACCCGTGTCACCAGCGACGTGGATCGCTCGGAAGTTCAGGTCCAGCATGTCCGCCAGCATGCTCGTCAGGAAGGACGTCGAGCCCATGTCCCGAGCGGACGCAATGCCGTCAGCCATTGTGATCTGGGCGCCAGCCCCGCCCTTGGCGGTGTCAATGCACCCGTAGCCCAAGTTGCCCCGGACGACCCAGAACTGGTCACCACCCGAGGTGGAACCAATACCGGTGACCTTGTCCATGGTGAACTCAGCCGCGGCCTCGTACTCGTCGTTGATTCCAGGAGTGGCTTCAACACCCAGGGTGAGCCCGTCGGGCTTGGCGTTCCAGACGAAGTTGCGCTCCGTCACCACTGGGACGATGTTAGAAACGATGATGCGAGGGTTACCAGGGATGTATTCGCCCCAGTTGGCCGCCAGGAACCGCGCCGTGGCGTCGGTGCCGCCGCCCTGGCCGAAGCCGACCGTCAGGCGGATGGTCTTACCCTTGAAGTAGGCCGCCGCGTCGAAGGACGGGGTCGGCGTTGCGGCGGGCGTGGTGCCGCCGTCAGCGGGCTTGGGCGTAGCCGTGGGGGTAGCCGTGGGGTCAGCGCCACCACAGGCGGCCAGCGCCAGCGCCAGCAGGGCCCCCAGCAGGCCCGTCGCGATGATCTTCTTAAGCCGGGACGTCATACCTTTGCCTCCCTTTGAACTTTCCTCAGCCGTTCATTCGGCCGGGGCTGCGGACCGCCGTGCCTGGGCACAAACAGACCATTGCGCGGGCTCCCCGCGATTAGCGGTGAACCCTACCGCGCCAAACGCTACGCGTCAATCACCCTTTCGGTTCTTTCGGTCTCTTCAGGATCGCGCGCTACGCGCTTGGGGCCCCAGACCCACGCCCGTTCGTACGGATCTAGTGCCCGTTCATCTCCGCCAGCAGCGGGCCACGCCAATCAGTTGCGGCGGGCACCGTCACGGCCCCCGCCCGCGCCCGACCGTACCCCGTCTGGCCCTTGTCGGCGATGCCCTTGGGCTCGCCGCCGTCGGCCACCACCTGGGTGCCCTCCAGCAGCAATCGCCGGGCCGCGATGATGGCCTTGTCCGCCGGGCCGAGGTACTCGCGGGTGCGGTCCATGATGGGACCCATCGACTCCTGCACCGCGTGGTCCTGCACGTTCACGCCGAAGATGCCAGTGAACGTCTCGGTGCGCTGTGCGTCGCGGTCGATGAGGTAGTCGTTGGCGCGGTTGCGGGTCTTGCGGTAGAGGCCGTCCAGCTCACCGTGTCCGGTGCCCAATTCACGGGCAACCAGCTCCGGGTCCGCCATGGCCTCACCGGTGGTGGAGTACTCCCAGTTGTAAACCATGCAGTTCTCGTCATCCATCGGCACCCACATGTGTCCGGCCACCAGGGACTGGCCACCGAAGTCGGTGCCGGGGCGTATCTGCGTGAAGGGCATGATGAACTGGTATCCACGCACGTACAGCCCGTCCCTGACCTCGCGCACGCCGTAGTAGCGGTAGCCGTAGTCCGTGACCTCCACCTCCAGCCTTGGCGGCTTGCCGGTGACGAAGGGGGCGTCGGGCGGCACGCCAGGCAGGTCCGTGTCCTTGCGTATGCGCCGGTGCAGGATGGGCGCATGGGAGGTGTCGATACCACCCTCCAGGCCCTGGAGCCAGTTGCACTCCTGCCAAGTCTTGTTCACGTGGCGAGCCTCGTCGGGCACCTTGGTCCACTCAAATGTGGGCGCCGGGGGCTGAGCGTCCGACGGGCCCATATAGGTCCAGACCAACCCGGCCAGCTCCAACGTGGGGTAGGCCTTCAGGCGCACCTTGTCGCGGAAGTCGAACTCGTCGGGCTCGTTCATCAGGTCAACACACCGCCCGTCCACGTCGAACTTCCAGCCGTGGAAGACGCAGCGCAGCCCGCACTCCTCATTCCGGCCGAACCAGAGGGAGGCGCGCCGGTGGGGGCAGGCCTCGTCCACCAGGCCAACGCGCCCGTTGGTGTCGCGGAAGGCCACGAGGTTCTCGCCCAGCAGGCGCACCCGCACCGGCGGACAGTCGGGAGCGGGCAGCTCCTCGGACAGCAGCGCCGGCATCCAGTAGCGGCGCATCAGCACACCCATGGGCGTGCCGGGGCCCACCCGGGTGATGGCCTCGTTCTCTTCACTGGTCAGCATCGGTGTCTCCCTCGCGCTCGACAGATGGGTGCGCGGGCCTTGGCCCCGCTGGGGCGTCCGTCTATCCTCTGGCACCGGCGCGCCTGGTGCAACCGCACGAGCGCCCCAGCACCCAGGTCAAGGAGGCCGTCATGGGCCGCAGACAGACGATCCACATCCCCGGCGTGCAGCACTCGGCCCCCATCCCCTTCGGAGCGCGGGTGGGAAACGTGGTGTACTCATCGGCAATCCAGGGCATCAACGCCGACACCGGGGCGCTCTCTCCCGACGTGTTCGAGCAGGCGCGCCAGTGCTTCCGCAACCTGCGCACGTTCCTGGCCGCCGCTGGGGTCATGCCAGACGACGTGGTGCGCATGACGTGCTTCCTGGCCGACCTGAACGAGAAGGATGCGCTCAACGGGCCGTGGTTGGAGCTCTACCCCGACCCGGACGACAGGCCCGCACGGCACACCACCCGCTACGACCCGCCGCCTAACGGCATGCGCGTGCAGCTGGAGGTGGTGGCGGTCGCGCCGGACTAGCGCGCAGGGGCGCTAGGCGTCCGGCGCATCGTCCGGCCGGGGGCCGAACACGTCCAGGGTGAAGCGCGCGGGCGCGGGGGGACGCTTGTAGTCCAACACTGCGTTGGGCAAGCGCTCGTCCACGCCCGGCCCCACCAGCAGCACGGTGCGCCCCTGGTAGTCCACCTGGGTGTCCAGGGGGCTGAGCCCATCGATGACGATGCCGAAGTCCCCCTCCCCCGCCCACTCGGGCGGGACTGCCAGGCGCAGATAGCGCCCCGGCTCCAGGGAGCGCTCCGCGGCGATGTCGCGCAGCTGGCGCTTGGCGGAGATAGTGATGCGGAGCATGGGCCCTCCCGGCAGATGGTCACCCGACGCTAGGGGAGCCGCACCGCTGCCGTCAAGGCGCGGCGCGTTGGCGTAGAATCCGCGCGGCAGCCCGCCCCAGGAGCCTCACCCTTGCCCACCAACCCAACACCGTCGGTCGTCATCGTGGGCGGCGGCATCGCGGGCCTCGCCACGGCGTACGAGTTGGCGCTAGAGGGTATTCCAGCCACGGTGGTGGAACCGGACGGCATCGCCTCCCACGCATCGGGCTTCGCCTATGGCGGCCTCTCCGGCGGGGTGACGGGCAGGCCCAACGCCAACACCCCCATGATGGTTGAGGGCATGCGCCTGCACGCGCTGCTGGCCGAGCGCCTCCCCGCCGAGACCGGCGTGGACACCCAGTTCCGGCGCTCCCCCCAATTGCGGTTGGCCTTCACCCAGGAGGAGCTGGACTCCTTCGGCCCAGACATGGACTGGCGCAACGCCCACCCCGGCTTCCGGGCCGAGGTGGTGGACGCGGCGGGTGCCCGGCGCATCGAGCCCCGCGTGGCGCCGGAGGCGCTGGGCGGGCTGTACGTGGAGGGCTCCGCTGACCTGGAGCCGTACCGGCTCTCCGTGGCCCTCGCCCAGGCGGCTGAATCACGCGGAGCCAGCATCCGCACCGGCAGAGCCGTGGGGCTGGAGCGCTCGGGCGGAAAGGTGTCGGGCGTGCGTCTGGAGGACGGGAGCGTGTTGGCGTGCGAGCGCGTGGTGCTGGCCACAGGCCCGTGGCTGCGGGAGGCCGCCGCCTGGTGCGGGTTGGAGTTGCCTGTGCGCCCCCTCAAGGGGCAGATCATCCGGCTGCGTACCGGTGGCCCACCCTTCGAGGTGAGCGTGGGCTACGGCAAGGACTACGCGATGACCAAGCCGTCCGACGGTCTAGTGTGGGCGGGCACCACCGAGGAGGAGGCGGGCTTCGACGAGTCCAAGACCACCCGCGGGCGCGATGAGATCATCGAGGCACTGCTGCGCTTCCTGCCCTCCCTGGCCGACGCCGAGCTGGTGCTCCAGACCGCGTGCCTGCGCCCTGTGAGCGCCGACGGGGCCGTGGTGGTGGGCGCAGCGCCCACCCCGGATGGCGTGGTGCTGGTGGGCGGCGGCGGACGCCAGGGCATCATGATGGGCCCCGCGCTGGGCCGCACCGCCGCCCAGTTGGTCCTGTCCGGTTACTCACCCCTCGCCTTGCCCGCCTACGCACCTGGGAGGTTCGCATGAGCACCGCCGCCACGGCCCACCCCACCCGCGCCGCCCGCATCCTGTACGGGGCCGGCTTCTCCTACATGATCACCCTGGGCGCCACCCAGGTGCTGGTGCCGCTGTATGCGCTGCACCTGGGCTACGACCTGCGCCGCCTGGGCATCCTGGTGGCGAGTCAGGCGGTTTTCGGCCTGGTACTGCGGGTCACGGGCGGGGCCATGGCCGACCGGTTCGGTGAGCGCTGGGTGCTCTGGTTCAGCTTCCTGACCATGGTGGGCGGGTCGGTGGTCTTCGCCTTCACCGACCAGTTCTGGGTGCTCATCGCCGGGCAGACGTTCATGGGCTTCTCCCGCGCCGCCTACTGGACCTCCACCCAGTCCTACGCCTCCCGCATCGACCCGGCGCGCTCGCCGGTGTTCCTAGGCCGCATCAACTCCTCCGGCACGGCCGGCAACCTGTTCGGCACCTTCGGGTGCGGACTGCTGGTGCTGGCGGTGGGCTACCCCATCACCTTCGGGGCGTGTGCGGCTATTGCCGCGGTGGGACTGGCGGGCGCGGTGGGCCTGCCCCACCTGCCGGGGCGCGCCGTGCCGCGCACCGTGCGACAGGCCGTCGCGTCCATACCCGTCATCGCCCGCCACCGGCCCATGAGTTTCGCCGCAGCCACGGCCTTCGTGGCTTCGTCCTCTATGGCTGCGGGCGTGGTG
>JAYNIL010000033.1:11306-16848 GCA_038109085.1 Chloroflexota bacterium | reverse complement strand
ACCTCCACGGGGTAGGGGCGCACGTCGTAGGTGTAGCGGTCGAGGCACTCGCCGGTGCGGATGTCGAACACCGCGGAGTGCAGCGGGCAGAGCACCTGCCCCGGTTCCACCAGCCCGTAGGTGAGCATGGCCCCCTCGTGGGGGCAGAAGTTGTCCAGCGCGCCCACCGTCTCGCCGTCCCAGAAGAGGGCTATCTGGTGGCGGCCACGGCGCGGGTGGATGAACTCGAAGGGTATGGCGCCCTTGGCCTGCAGCTCTTCCAGGCCGCACAGGTCGAAGCGTCCGTCCTCGGGGGCCTGCTGCTCCGGTTCGCCGGGCATACTAGGAGATCTCGATGAGCGGCGCGCCCGCCGTCACCGACTGGTCCTTCTTGATTTTCACGTTCTTGACGGTGCCGCCCTTGGCCATGCGCACGGACTGCTCCATCTTCATGGAGTTGAGGACGCATATCTCGTCCCCCGCCTCCAACACCTGGCCCTTGGTGACACTCACGGCGATGACCACGCCGGGCAGCGGGCAGCGGATCGTCCGCTCGTCGCCCTGGGTGATGCCGCGCAGCCCCGGCTGCTCCTGCTTGGGCTGCTGGCGGGGCTTGCGGGTGGGCATGTCGCCAGCGGCCGCCGCGCCCACCTCGATGAGGTATGGCTCGCCGTCCACCACCACCTCGACGGGGGATTGGTAGAGGTCACCGACCTCCACTGAGTACCACTCGTCGTTCACCTTCACGCGCATGCGCTTCATCGCGTCCCTCGTTCCTGCGGTCTACCAGACGGCCCCGGAGAGCCGGTTCAGCATGGCCTGGCGTCGTCCGTGCAGCTTCCATCTAGAGGGGGCGTGCACCGTCTCCTCCTGCCGTAGCGCGATGGCCAGGGCTATCACCGCCACCAGCTCCTTGCCGCCGGAGCCGGGGGGCTCGGCCAGCAGCTGCTCCAGGGTGGCCGTGTGGTAGTCGGCCCCCGCGAAGCGCTTGTCGGCCAGCACCCGGTCCACCAGGGGGATGTTGGTCACCAGTCCGTCTATCTTGTACTCGGCCAGCGCCGTGCGCATGGCAGCCACCGCGTTCTCGCGGTCTTTGCCCCACACGATGAGCTTGGCCATCATCGACTCGTAGTAGGGGTTCACCTCGTAGCCGGGGTAGATGGCCCCGTCTACGCGAACGTGCTCCCCGTCCGGCTCCACGATGGAGTTGATCTTGCCCGCCGTGGGCAGCAGCATCACCGGGTCCTCCGGGTAGATGCGCGCCTCGATGGCGGCCCCGTTCTGGGACAGGTCCTCCTGGCGCAGCGCGAGCGGCTCACCCGCCGCGGAGCGCAGCTGCAGCTCCACCAGGTCCACCCCGGTCACCATCTCGGTGATGGGGTGCTCCACCTGCAGGCGGGTGTTCATTTCCAGGAAGTAGAAATGCTCCCGGTCCTGGTCCAGCAGGAACTCCAGCGTCCCCGCGTTGGAGTAGCCGATGGACTTGGTCAGGCGCACCGCCGCCGACGTCAGCGCCTCCCGCACTTGCGGGGCTATCTTGGCGCAGGGCGTCTCCTCGATGACCTTCTGGTTGCGCCGCTGCACCGAGCAGTCGCGCTCGAAGAGGTGGATGGCGTTGCCGTGCTTATCGCCCAGCACCTGCACCTCCACGTGGGAGGCGTTCTCTACCCGGCGCTCAATGTACACGCGGCTGGAGCCGAAGGCGCCCTGGGCCTGGGAGCGTGCGCGCTCCAGCGCCAGGGCCAGCTCCCCCATCTCCCGCACCACGCGGATGCCCATGCCGCCGCCGCCGTCCGCCGCCTTGATCATCAGCGGGAAGCCGATCTCCAAGGCGGCAGCCTCGGCCTCAGCGTCGGTGATCTCGCCCTCGGTGCCGGGGATGACGGGCACCCCCGCCTCCTTGGCCAGCTTGCGGGCCTGCACCTTGTCGCCCATCTGCGTGATGACGTCGGCGTTGGGGCCCACGAAGGCGAGGCCCGCCTTCTCCACGGCGCGCACGAAGCCCGCGTTCTCCGACAGGAAGCCGTAGCCGGGGTGGATGGCCTCGGCCTTAACCTTCTTGGCCGCCTTGAGGATAGCCGAGGAGTTCAGGTACGACTCGGCCGCCGAGGGCGGGCCGATGCGCACGGCCTCATCCGCCATCTTGACGTGCAGCGCCTCGGCGTCGGCATCGGAGTAGATGGCGACGGTGGCGATGCCCATGCGCTTGGCGGTGCGGATGACGCGGCAGGCGATCTCGCCGCGGTTGGCAATGAGCAACTTGGAGAACATCGGCGCCTAGTCTAGCAGAGGGCCCCCGCCTGCCGGGAACCTGTCCAGGGCGCGGGCCGTCTACCATGATGGACGGGCAGCAACGGGAGGAAATCGATGCGTGGCGCGTGTGCGGCGGTGGCACTGGCGGCGATGACCCTGGCCCTGGCGGCCTGCGGCCCGGCGGGCACGCCCACGCCGACGCCCACCCCCGCGGCGCCAGTAGAGGCGCTGTGCATCAGCACCGAGGCCTACGCGCTGGACCCCATCACCGTGGCGGTGGGCCGCGACCCGCTGCCCACGGCCTTCGATGCCATCAACACCGGCGGGTGTGACTTCTCCCGCCCGGTGAGCGCGCTGCGCTACGAACTGCTGGACGCGGACGGGCACGTGGCGCAGACCGCCCGCATCGAGTTGGGTGGGCCGGTCAGCAACACCGGCATCCCCCTTCCCGTGACGTTGCGCGTGCCCACGGTGGACCGGGGGCTGGAGCCGGGCCGGTACGTGCGGCGCGTCACGGTGCTGGCCACGGACGGCGGTGAGGGCGTCATCGCGGGCTTCGATCCGGTGCTGGTGCTGGACGCGCAGGAAGGGCCCCAGGCTGCGCTGCTGCGGGCCCAGGCGCGCTGGGAGCGCGCCGGTTTGCGCGACTATGACTACGGCATCGCCTGGCACTGCTTCTGCATCTTCGGCGGCTCGCCCATGACGGTGCACGTGCGCGACGGGCAGGTGGCCGGGGTGGAGGTGGCGAACCCGCTGGCTCCACCGGTGCACCTGGATGCGCCCACGCACACCATGGATGGGCTGTTCGGCCTACTGGCCGAGGCCTACGCGCAGGATGCTGCGCGGGTGGACGTGACCTACGACGAGGCGCTGGGCTACCCCACCAGCGTCTACATCGACCGTAGCGAAACGACCATCGACGAGGAGCTGGGCTGGAGCATCAGTGAACTGACCGCCCGCTAGCCCCCGTCAGTCCACCGAGGCGATCATGTGGAACTGGGCGCGCATGCGCCGCTGCACGCCCAGGCGCATCACCTGGCGCGCGGGGCGGTCGGCTGGGTCGGGGAACATCTTCACCCACTCGGCGTCCACGGCCTCCAGGTCCGCGTAGTCCTGCACCAGCACGGTGATGTGGCCGATGTCGTCGGCGCTGCCTCCCCCAGCCTCGACAAGTGCCCTGATGTTTCGTAGTCCGTGGAGCGACTGGCCGGACACCCCCTCCACCGGCTCCAGCTTGTCGGGGCTGGAGGTGTCCACCCCGGAAACGCCGGAGGAGCAGAACAGGTTGCCCAGCCGCGCGGCCATGGGGATGGGGTCGTGATGCTCGTGCCCCGGTATCTCGAAGTTGTAGCGCGGGGCACCTACCTTGCCGATGACCTGTATCTGTATCTGCCCGCCCATGGGGTAGCGGAAGGTCTTGCGGGCTGCCTGGAAGGCACCGATGCCCCAGGTGTCCACGTACACGTCCACCATGTAGGGCTGGTAGGCGAAATCGTTCAGGTACACCCACTGGAGCGCCACGTCGTCCACGCCCCCGCCCGCGTGCTCCATGAACACGCGCATGTTCTCGAAGCACTTGTCCGTCTGCGCCTCCTCCCCCACTACGGGCAGGGAGGTGGACAGGTCCCACGGCACGATGACTGAGGAGAAGACGTAATCGCCCATGCGCACGCCGTTGGGCAGCGGGTCCTTGTGGGTGAGTCCCTTGACCTCGATGGCTTGGCGATTGTGCCCCACCACCCCGTAGGCCTGCAGCTGCACGCCCTCGCCGGGAGGCAGCAGGAAGGAGGTGGTCTTGCGGGCGGGGCGCGCACCCTTCTTGGGGAAGAGCTTGAGCCAGCCGGGGCTGATGTAGGGGCGGTAGTCCTGGCTGCCGATGAACACCGTCACCAGGCCCACGTCGTCCAGGGAGAGGCCCGCGCCCTTCACCAGGGCGGCCAAATTCTCCCAGGCCAGGGCGAACTCCTCGGCGGGGGTGGCACCGATCTTACCCGTGGCACGGTCAACCCCGCGCACGCCCGACGTGAAGAACAGCTCGCCCACCCGCACCAGGTCGGGCGCAACGGCTCCCGCCGGGGCCAGGCCCGGCAGGTTGTACGCCTTCCGGCGCTTGCCTTTGGCGGTGCGCGGCGGGGGCGCGGTCTGCAGGCCATGGACGGCGTGGCCCGCCGCCTGGGCGTCGGCTTTCTGCTCGCGCGCCGTGGTCCCATGGGCGCCACGGGCCAGCAGCTCCGCCGCGCCCATGGCCAACACCTCGTCGCGGTCCTCGCTGCCGGAGCCCGCCACGCCGATGGCGCCCACCACCTGGCCCATGCGCCGGACGGTCACGCCGCCATGTAGAGTGGTGATCATGGGGTCGGACCAGTCGGCCACGGTGCGCCCGTCCGCCGTTATCTGCTGGCGGTAGGCCCACGTATCGCGCCCGATGAACGCTGCCGTATAGGCCTTGCGCTCCGCGTTGCGGATGTCAGTAGCCGAGGCGCCGTCCTGCGTCAGCAGGTGCACCACGTCACCGTTCTCGTCGGCGATGACCACGGCCAGGGGGCCGTCGCTCTTGCGCACCGAGGCCAGGACCTTGGCCACTGCGGCCCGCGCGTCCTGGATGCCCATGGACTCACGCGTGAACATCACTTCACCCCCATGGCAGCGAGGCCTATCCCCGCCAGTTGCTCGTCGCGCTGGGTGGTGTTGCCGCTCATGGCGATGGCCCCCACCACCCGCCCACCGGAGCGCACGGTCATGCCGCCCTGTAGGGTTGTGAGCCCCTCGTCGCCCCAGTCGTCCAGGGTGCGGTTCGTCGCCTTCACCACCCCGTCGCGGAAGTCCACCGTGTTCATGCCCACCCGCGTTGCGGTGTAGGCCTTGGCCCGTGCGCGCCGGAGCATGCGGGAGGGCGCGCCATCCTGGCGCAGGCACAGAATCAGCGCTCCGTCAGCGCGGGCGATGGCGAGGGCCGCGGGGTTGTCGTCGGGCGTGAGAGCGGCCAGGACGGCGTCCGCCGCCCGCTGGGCCTCCTCCATGCCGATGCTCGCCTGGGTGAACACGGGGCACCTCCTGGGTCAGGGCGGGCTGGCGCCGGAGCGCGGGCGGGAGCGTATGCCCCCCCCCTGGAGGGTGTCAATCTCGGCCTGCAACCGCCCGGAAGGACGAGTGCGGGCGGGCCGGTGGTGACCGTACACTGGGGTCTGTCACCCGTAGGGTGGCTGGTCAAGGAGGGGGAAGGTACGGCGCGAGCGAGTCTGTTCCGGTTGGTTGGCCTGCTGGCGGTGCTCACGGCGCTGGCGGCGGCGGCTCCACGGCGACCACGGGC
>JAYNIL010000033.1:0-11206 GCA_038109085.1 Chloroflexota bacterium | reverse complement strand
GCGCTGGGCACCGATACCAACGGGCGCGCCCTCATCGTGACGGCGGGCCACTGCGTGTTCGACGAGGGTGGCACCGGTTTCGTCACCAACTGGGTGTACATCCCCGACTACGACAACGGCGGCTCCTGCTCGAAGGGCACCGGCCCCTACGGCATGTGGGCAGCCAGCGCGCTGCTGACCACCACGGCCTGGACGGGCCGTGACTTCGACCACGACTACGCCTTCGCGGTGGTGACCGAGAACCAGGGCGTACGCAAGACACGGCTGCAGCAAGGCCCGGGCTCGCAGCCCGGGCCTCGTCTTGTCTGGGGGGATGCGGGCCTCTAGCCCTGGCGCTTGCGCAGCACCGCGTACACGTCCTCTGGGGACAGCCCCGCGTCGGCCAGGAGCACCAGCAGGTGGTAGAGCAGGTCCGCCGCCTCGCCGGGCAGGCCATGGTGGTCCTTGATAGCGGCGGCTAGGGCCACCTCGGCGCCCTCCTCGGCCACCTTCTGCGCGATGCGCGTGGTGCCCTCGGCGAACAGGCGCGTGGTGTAGGAGCTCTCCGGGCGCTCGTCCTGGCGCTGGCGGATCGTGCGGAACAGCTCCTCCAGCACGCCGGGCCCGCTCGCCTGCGCCTCCACTGGCGTTGCCGCCTCCAGTGGCGTGAAGAAGCATGACTGCTCCCCCGTGTGGCAGGCGGGCCCATCGGGGCGCACCTGGTAGAGCAGCACGTCGCCGTCGCAGTCGGCCTGGGCGCTCACGACGTGCAGGTAGGAGCCGGAGGTCTCGCCCTTGTGCCAGAGCTCGGCGCGCGAGCGCGAGTAGAACCACATCTCGCCGCTCTCCAGGGTCCTGGCCAGCGCCTCCCGGTTCTGGAAGGCCACCATGAGCACCCTGCCCGTGGACGCGTCCTGGCAGATGGCGGGCACCAGCCCCTGGGCGTTGAGCCGTACGGCCGGCGTCGGTTCAGGCATGGCTAGCTCCTCTCGGCGGGCGCGGGCATCGCCCCGGTCAGCGCGGCGGCCAGGGGCACCAACTCGGTCAACGAGCCTACGGCGAAGTCTGGCCCCAGCAGCGCGGTGGCCTCCGGGGGCGGCGTGCGGCCGGGGGTGTTCTGGTCGCGGCGCACCAGCACGGTGCGCATGCCGGCCAGCCCCGCCCCGTGCACGTCGTCGTAGGGCGAATCGCCCACGTACAGGATCTGGTTGGGCAGCGCGCCCAACCGCTGGCACAGCGTCGCGAAGATGCGCGGGTCGGGCTTGTAGGCGCGGGCATTCTCTGAGGAGACCACCGCATCGAAGGCCCAGCCGTTGTGGGCGATGGTGCCGTCGAGGAACCGGTCATCGGCGTTGGAGAGCACCGCCAATGGCGCGTGCGCACGCAGCGCCTCTAATGCTGCCGGGGCGTCAGCGAAGGCCTCGTGGGTGGTCAGGGCGTCCACGCAAAAGTCCGCCGCCGTCTCTGCATCGCCCGCCAGGCGCAGGTCGCGGAATGTGTCCACGAACGCATCGCGCCACGCCTGCCGGTAGGTGCGAAAGGGGGGGCTCGATGCGGGGCTGGACATGTTGGTGCGGGTCTTGCGGAAGGCCACCTCCCGCGTGGACCACTCCTTCCACAGCGCGTTGCCCTCGATGCCCAGCGCCTGGTCGTGGGCGATGGCGTGCAGTGCCGCGCGCCACTCCGCCGCGTCGTTGTGCACCAGGGTGCCGAACATGTCGAAGGCGATGAACCGGATGCCGCCTGCCATCAGTCGTTCTGCTCCTCCCCGTCCCGCACGGGCAGACCGTGGGCGGCGAGCACCGCCTTGGTGGCCCGTATGGAGTGGGTGCCGTAGTGGAAGATGCTCGCCGCCAGCGCGGCGTCCGCGTGTCCGCCCTCGGGGCCCTCGTCCACCGCTGCCGCCAGGTGCTCCGGGCCGCCCGCACCGCCGGAGGCGATGACGGGCACCGGCACCGCGTCGGCGATGGCACGGGTGAGGGGCAGGTCGTAGCCGTCCAGGTGGCCGTCCTGGTCCATGGAGGTCAACAGCACCTCACCGGCGCCCAGCCCCACGGTGTAGACGGCCCACTGCACCGCGTCCAGCCCCGTGGGAGTACGCCCGCCCCGGATGTACACCTCCCAGCGCGAGTCCGGGCCTACGGCGCAGGTTAAGCGCGCGGGGTGGTCGGGCGCCAGCAGGGATGGGTCCGCCTTGGGCCCGCCGGGGTGGATGGCCCGCGCGTCGATGGCGATGACCATGCACTGGGAGCCGAAGGCCGCCGCGGCCTCGGCGAAGGCCGCCGGGTCCAGCACCGCCGCCGAGTTCATGGAGACCTTGTCGGCCCCGGCTTTGAGCAGGCGGCGCACGTCTGCCGCGGTGCGCACCCCGCCGCCTACGGTGAGGGGGATGAACACCTCCTCCGACACGCGGCGCACCACGTCCAGCATCGTCTCGCGCCCATCGGAGGAGGCGGTGATGTCCAGAAACACCAGCTCATCGGCCCCCTGCTCGTCGTAGAAGGCAGCCAGCTCCACAGGGTCGCCCGCATCGCGCAGGTTCACGAAGGAGACGCCTTTGACCACGCGGCCGTCGTTCACGTCCAGGCACGGGATGATGCGCTTGGTGAGCATGTCCCTCACAGGATAGCGCACGAACGGGGGCAGCCGGGGCTCACTGAGCCCTATCGCGCGCCTCGTTGGCTTCGATGACGCGGCTGAGCACCACGCGCATGCGCATCAGGTCAGCGCCGGGCACGTGCTGGAGTAAGCGCTCCTGGATGGCGCGCTGGTGGCCGGGCCAGGCCTTCTCGAAGGCCTCGCGGCCCTCAGGGGTGATGATGACGAAGAAGCGGCGCCGGTCCACCGGGTCGGTGGTGCGGGCGACCATGCCCGCGGCCTCCATGCGATCAAGCAGGCGGGTGAGACCGGAGCGCGAGAGCACCACCGACTCCAACAGACGCTTGAGGGGCATCACCCCGGTGTGGGTGAAGTAGAGCTGCACCAGCACGTCGAACCAGCGGAATTCGAGCCCGTCGGCCGCTATGCCGGCGTCGAGGCCGCGCAGCACCACGGTGCTGCTCCACACGTAGGCCCGCCACGCCGCGCCCTCCTCGGGCGTCAGCAGGGTGTCGATGGTGCGGAACTCGCCCTGGGGCGCCTCGGTGCTCACCTCACGTGCATACCCACCATGGTGCGCTTGTGACTGCCGCCACGGTGAGCGTTGGGTTACATACTGCCCACTAACTGGTGAGCCAGGAGACGTGGCCGTGCAGGTCCGCCGGGTGCTCGCGGGTCGCGAAGGCCTCGTACTCGGCGCGTGATGCGCCCACGGTGGTGTCCGCGCCGTGGCCCGGACAGACGGCGAACCCGTCGGGCAGCGTCAGCAGCCGCTCGGTGATGGAGACCACCAGTCGCTTGAAGTCGCCGGGGCTCCCCGTGCGGCCCGGCCCACCGGGGAAGAGCGTATCGCCGGAGATGAGCACCGCCTCGGTGCGCAGGCAGGTGCCGCCGGGCGTGTGGCCGGGGGTGTGAAGCAGGTGGATTCGCGTGCGCCCCACGGTCAGTGAGCCGCCGTGCACCAGCAGCCCATCGGGCGCTGCGGGCAGGCGGCCCGCGTCAGCCTCGTGTACCCACACCGGCAGGCCCGTGCGCTCGCGCAGCAGGGCCAGTCCGGCGATGTGGTCGGCGTGGGTGTGGGTGATGACCACCCCCTTCACGTCGAAGCCCTGGGCCTCGGCGATGAGCCGCTCCACCCCCTCCGGGGCGTCCACCAGATACGCCTCGCGCGTGGCCGGGTCGGCCAGGATGTAGCCGTTGTTGTCGTAGGGGCCCATGCCCGCCACCTTGTGGACCAGCACGGCGCCGTCGTGTATCAGAGGCATAGGACGGTCTCCTTAGCGCAGGGCCGGGAACACCTCGGCGGCGGCGAGGCGGATGGCGTCCTCCACCACCTTCTGGGGTGTGCCCGGCCAGCCGAAGCGCAGCGAGGCGTGGTTCACGCCCAGCTCCTTGAAGCGGGAGAGGTCGGCGATGACATCGTCCGGCGAGCCGATGATGAACCGGCCCTTGGCCAGCTCCTCGAAGGGAACCTGGAACGACTCCTCGCCTGGCAGCGCCTTGTCCTGTCCCCAGGCGGCGTAGGTGTTGTATTTGCCCTCCAGGAAGGGGCGGGCGACCCGGTAGGCCTGCTCGCGCGTGGGGGCCACGTACGTCTCACGGGACATGGGCAGCACGTCCAGCGCGCCGTGGCCAGCCGCCTCCCGCGCATCCTTGTACAGCCCTACCTGGCGCGCTAGCGTCTCGAAAGGGGCGTGAGGGTTCAGGTACCACGGGTGGCCCATGCGGCCGATGCGCTCGACCATCTTGTCGCCATTGGCGGCCATCCACACGCGCGGGTGCGGCTTCTGGATGGGCAGCACGCCGATGCGCGCGTCCTTTAGGTGAAAGAAGCGCCCCTCGTGGGTCACCGGCTCACCGGACCAGAGCGCCTTGGTGACGGCGAGGCACTCCAGCATGCGGGCGACGCGCTCGCCGTGGGCCACGCCGAAGGAGTCGAACTCGATGTCCCGGTAGCCCAACGCCGCTGAGATGATGATGTGGCCATTGGAGATCGCGTCCAGCGTCGCCAAGTCCTCGGCCAGCTGCACCGGGTGCACCAAGGGCATGAGGATGGTGGAGAGCAGGTCCATCTCACCCGTCTCGGCGGCGATGCGCGAGAGGGAGACCAGCGGCTGGAGCGTCTGGTAGGGGGCGGAGAGGTAGTGGTGCCCCGCGTACACGTAGTCGAAGCCGAGCTCGCGCGCCAGGCGCACCAGTTCCAGCACCATCGTGAAGCGCTCGGCCATGTTGGCCCCGCCCTCGTGCTGGAGCAGGCCGGAGAGGGACAGACCGAACCGCATGCGCGCCTCCTGTGCCCTGCGGGGCGCGGGCCAGCATAGCAAACAAGGCTGCGGTTAGTGCCAGGTTCACCTTGGGGCTCTAGCCATTCATACCCGGGGAACCACCTGGTAAGCCAGTAGGCCATGGGCCTGTTGCCATGAGCGCCCGCCCAGGGCGCGGAGACGGGGGTCTGCGCCCGAAGGGCGACCAGGGGGAGTCCCCCTTGTCGAGCCCGCTGCAGGCGGGCGGGGCATCGGGGTATGAGCGCTGCCTGGAGCAGCGCTCATACCCCGATGATGAGTAGCACGCCCGCCAGCACCATGATGCACTCCACCAGGTACACGAAGGCGCGCTCTGGCATGCGAGCGACCAGCTTGCCGCCGATGAATGCGCCCACCGTCATCACGGCGCCGATGGCCGTGGCGATGAGCAGGGAGCGTACGTCCAGCAGGGCGAACTTGCCATAGGTGATGGACTTAGTGAGGTTGATGGAGAGGGTGGCTAGGGCCGTGGTGCCCACGAAGGCGTTGCGGGTGAGGCCGTAGGCCAGCCAGAAGTGCGCGCCGAAGGGCCCGGCGCCACCGAACATGGAGGCGAGGAACCCGTGCACGGTGCCCACGCCCAGGAAACCACGGGTGCCCACCCGCAGCCCCTTGCCTATGGGGGCGTGGCGGTAGACCACCAGCGCCAGCAGGAAGATGCCCAGCCCCCGCGCGAGTATCTCGGCGGGGGCGTTGGCGAAGACGCTGGCGCCGACGACGGAGGCAGGCACGGCCCCGGCGATGAACCACCAGGCGGGCCGGAAGGAGATGGCGTCCCAGTTGGCCACCATGCGCGAGGTGTTGTTGAACAGCATCGCCACCGAGATGATGGGGATGGCCTCGCGCACGCCGAAGGCGAAGGTGAGCACGGGGATCATGCCGATGGCCGTGCCTATCCCCGCTACCCCGCCCAGGATGGACATGACCAGCGCCGCCACGCCGATGCCCAGGGCCATCAGCGGGTCCACGCCGCGCTCCTGAAGGCAGACGCGGGCATCATCGCCGCTTACAGCGCGGCGATGATGCGGTCGGTCATGTGCTCGGTGGTGGAGAACTCGCCGCCTGGCCCGGCCAGGTCCGCCGTGCGGTGGCCGTCGCGCAGCACCTTCTCCACCGCCTGCTCCATGGCGTCGGCCTCCGCGGCCAGGCCCAGGGAGTAACGCAGCATGAAGGCTGCGGAGAGCACCGTGCCGATGGGGTTGGCCTTGCCCGTGCCCGCGATGTCGGGCGCGGTGCCGTGGATAGGCTCGTAGAGCCCGCGCACCTTGCGACGCGTGGCCCCGGAGGCGGGCAGCCCGGCCAGGGAGGCGGAAGGCAGCATCCCCAGCGAGGCGGAGAGCACGGCGGCCTCGTCAGAGAGGATGTCACCGAAGATGTTGCTCATCACCATCACGTCGAAGCGCGTGGGCTGGGTGATGATGAGCATGGCGCACGAGTCCACCAGTTGGTGCTCCAGCTTCACGTCCGGGTAGTCCTTGGACACCTCGATGGCCAGGGCGCGCCAGAGGCGCGAACTCTCCATGACGTTGGCCTTGTCCACGCTGGTCAGGTGCTTGCGGCGCGAGCGGGCCAGCTCGAAGCCCACCTTCAGGATGCGCACGATCTCCTTCTCGGAGTAGACCTCGGTGTCCACGCCCTTGCGGCCCGCAGCCGTCTCCCAGCGCTTCTTGGGCCGCCCGTAGTAGAGCCCGCCGGTGAGCTCGCGGACGATGACCAGGTCAGCGCCCTTCACACGTTCGTTCTTTAGGGGGCTGGCGCCCTCCATGCCGGGGAACACCTTCACCGGGCGCAGGTTGGCGTAGAGGCCCAGCGCCTTGCGCAGGCCCAGGATGGCCGCCTCCGGCCGGGTGGGCGCGTTGTCCCACTTGGGCCCTCCCACCGCGCCGAACAGCACGGCGTCGGCCTTGCGAGCGGCCTTCACCGTCTCCTCGCGCAGCGGCGTGCCGTGGGCGTCGATGGAGGCCCCGCCCACCAGGTCGGAGGTGTAGCGGAAGGTGTGGCGGCCCTTGGCCCCCACCGCGTCCAGCACGCGACGCGAGGCGTCCGTCACCTCGGGGCCGATGCCGTCTCCGGGCAGCACGAAGATGTCGAAGTTGGGCATGACGGCCTCCTGGTTGGCGGGCGGAGTTGGGGGTGGCGGGACTAGCGGTAGGCCTTCTCGAAGGCCGTGATGGCATCGGCGTTCTGGAGTGTCAGGCCGATGTCGTCGAGCCCCTTGAGCAGGTTCTGCTTGCGGAAGGGGTCGATGGCGAAGTGGGCCGCCAGGCCCGCGCTATCGCGCACTTCCTGGGCCTCCAGGTCGATGGTGACCTGGTAGCCCTTCAGTTCCTGGGCCCGCTCGATGATGGTGCGCACGTCGGCCTCGGACAGTGCGATGGGCAGCAGCCCGTTCTGGTAGCAGTTGCTCTTGAAGATGTCGCCGAAGGACGGGGAGATGACGGCCTTGAAGCCGTACTGCTGCAGCGCCCAGGGCGCGTGCTCACGGGAGGAGCCGATGCCGAACTGGGGCCCGGCTACCAGGATGGTACCGCCCGCGTAGCGCGGGTCGTTCAGCACAAAGTCCTTGTTGGGCGAGCCGTCCTTGTTGTAGCGCAGGGCGTGGAAGAGCAGCTCCCCGAAGCCCACGCGGTCGATCTTCTTCAGGAACTGGGCGGGGATGATCTGGTCGGTGTCCACGTTGGGCATGTCGTAGGGAACGACCAGGCCCTGGTGATGCTTGAAGGGTTCCATCGCTGCCTCCCTGTGAATCGGGGTTGGGGTTAGAGCGTCCGGTGGTCCACGAAGTGCCCGGCGATGGCTGCGGCTGCGGCCATTTCCGGGGAGACCAGGTGGGTGCGCCCGCCGGGGCCCTGGCGTCCCTCGAAGTTGCGGTTGGAGGTGGAGGCGCACCGCTCGCCCGGCACCAGCCGGTCGGGGTTCATGGCCAGGCACATGGAGCACCCGGCCTCACGCCAGTCGAACCCGGCCTCGGTGAACACCTTGTCCAGCCCCTCGGCCTCGGCCTGCTGCTTCACCACCCACGAGCCCGGCACCACCATGGCGCTGACGCCCTTCGCCACGTGGCGGCCCTTGGCCACCGAGGCGGCGGCGCGCAGGTCCTCGATGCGCGAGTTGGTGCACGAGCCGATGAACACCCGATCGATGGCGATGTCGGAGATGGCCTCGCCACCCGCCAGGCCCATGTACTTGAGTGCCTTCTCCAGCGGGGCGCGCTCGGCCTCCGGCAGGTCCTCCGGCCGCGGCACGCGCCCGCTGACGTTCGCGCCCTGGGCGGGGTTGGTGCCCCAGGTGACCTGCGGCTCCAGCTTGGAGGCGTCAAACTCCACCACCTTGTCGAACTTGGCGTCTTTGTCCGTGACGAAGGTCTTCCAGTACGCGACGGCCTTGTCCCACTCAGCCCCCTGGGGGGAGTGCTCGCGGCCCTTGAGGTAGTCGAAGGTGGTCTGGTCGGCGGCGACCATGCCGGTCCGCGCGCCCGCCTCGATGGACATGTTGCACACCGTCATGCGCCCTTCCATGGACAGCCCGCGCACCGCCTCACCGGTGTACTCGATCGCGTAGCCCACCCCGCCGCCGGTGCCGATCTGGGCGATGATGCCCAGGATCAGGTCCTTGGCAGTCACGCCCGGCTTGAGCGCGCCCTTCACCCGTATCTCCATGGTCTTGGGCTTGGCCTGCCAGAGGCACTGGGTGGCGAGCACGTGCTCCACCTCCGAGGTGCCGATGCCGAAGGCCATGGCGCCCACGGCGCCGTGCGTGGCGGTGTGGGAGTCGCCGCACACGATGATCATGCCGGGCTGGGTGCGCCCCTGCTCCGGGCCGATGACGTGGACGATGCCCTGGCCCTTCGAGTCCATGTCGAAGTACTCCAGGCCGAACTCCTTGGTGTTCCGGGCGAGCGCAGCCAGCTGCGCCGCGGCAATCTCGTCGGTGAGGGGCTTGTCGCGGTCGGCGGTGGGCACGTTGTGGTCGGCCACGGCCACGGTGCGGTCGATGCGGCGCACCTTGCGCCCGGCCATGCGCAGCCCGTCGAAGGCCTGGGGCGAGGTGACCTCGTGCACCAGGTGCAGGTCCACGTACAGCAGCGAGGGCTTGCCGGCCTCCTCGCGCACCACGTGCGCGTCCCAGATCTTCTCGAACAGGGTCTTTCCAGCCATGGCCCTCTCCTCCTGATGCCCCTCGGGGGTGGCCCCGCGCGGGACGGGGGCAAGCATACGGCACGGTGGCCGGGACGCGCAGCACGCGCCCGGGCCCCGCTCACGTTCTGACGATCCGCCTAGACGGCCCCGGCGGCCTCGGCGGAGCGGGTGACGTCGCCCATGGCCAGCAGCCGGTTCAGCGCGTTCATGTACGCGCGGGCCGAGGCCACGATGATGTCGGTATCGGCGCCGCGCCCGGTGTAGGAGCGTCCGTTCTGCTCGATCCGGATGCTCACCTGGCCCACGGCGTCGATGCCCTCGGTGACGGCGTTCACGGCGAACTCCGTCAGCTCGTTGGGCACCAGCACGATGCGGTTGATCGCCTTGTAGACCGCGTCCACCGGGCCGGTGCCCGTCGAGGCGTCGGTGTAGGACTTGCCCGCCTGGTCGATGAGGCGCACCGTCGCTGTGGCCACCGTGCCCGTCCCGCAGGAGACCTGCACGTGGTCCAGGCTGTACGTTTCGGTGGTGGTGACGGCTCGCTCGTTTCCCATGAGGGCGATGAGGTCGCGGTCGGTCACCTCGCGCTTCTTGTCGGCCAGGGTCTTGAACGACTCGTAGACCTTGGTCAATTCCTCGTCCTTGAGGGCGTAGCCTAGCTCCTCCAGGCGGGCCTTCAGGCCGTGGCGGCCCGAGAGCTTGCCTAGCACCAGCTCGGAGCGCGGCACGCCCACGTCCAGCGGGTCGAGTATTTCGTAGGTGGTACGCTCCTTCAGCACGCCGTCCTGGTGGATGCCGGAGGCGTGGCGGAAGGCGTTGCGCCCCACCACGGCCTTGTTGGGCTGCACGGCGAAACCGGACACCTGGCTCACCAGGCGGGAGGTGGAGAAGAGCTGGCGGGTGTCCACACCAGTGTCCACCCCGAAGTAGTCCTTCCGGGTGCGCAGGGCCATGATGACCTCTTCCAGCGCGGTGTTCCCCGCCCGCTCGCCGATGCCGTTGATGCACCCCTCGACCTGCCGGGCGCCCGCCTTGACCCCCGCCAGGGAGTTGGCGACGGACATGCCCATGTCGTCGTGGCAGTGGACGGACAGCCGGACGGAATCGCCCAGCTCGGGAACCTGCTGGCGCAGGTAGGCGAGCAGAACGGCGAACTCCTCCGGCACCGCGTAGCCCACGGTGTCGGGGATGTTGATGGTGGTGGCCCCCGCGCCCACGGCGGCCCGCACCATCATGGCCAGGAACTCCTTGCCCGTGCGGGAGGAGTCCATGGGCGAGAACTCCACGTCGTCCACGTGCTCGCGGGCGCGGGCCACGGCCTTGGCGGCCAGCTCCACCACCTCCTCGCGGTTCTTGCGCAGCTGGTGCTGGATGTGCTGGTCGGAGGAGGAGATGAACACGTGGATGCGGGCATGCGCCGCGTCGGCCAGGGCCTCGGCCGCACGGTCCACCGCCGCGGGCGTAGCGTGGGCCAGCGCCGCGATGGTTGGCTTGCGCACCTCGCGGGCGATGCGCTGCACCGCCTCGAAGTCACCCGGCGAGGAGATGGGGAAGCCCGCCTCGATGATGTCCACGCCAAGGCGCTCAAGTTGGCGGGCGATCTCCACCTTCTCGTCCACCGTCATGGCCGCGCCCGCCGACTGCTCGCCGTCGCGCAGCGTCGTGTCGAAGATCAACACCCGGTCTTCCATCTCGTCCTCCTTCGCTCCCGCTGCGCCCTGCGCGGCGGGCATCTGCCTCACGTCCTCCCCGCGCCCCGCGCGGGGAGGGTTCAAAGCGCCCCAGGGCCTAGTGCTTCTTCAGGAAGCCCATCATCTGGCGCAGCTCGGCGCCCACCGTCTCGATCTCGTGCTTGGAGTTCTCCTCCCGCATCGCCTTGAACCGGGGCTGGCCCTCGTGGTTCTCGGCCATCCACTCGCGGGCGAAGGTGCCGTCCTGGATCTCCTTGAGCACCTGGCGCATCGCGGTTCGGGTGTGCTCGTCCACCACGCGCGGGCCGCGGGAGTAGTCGCCGTACTCAGCCGTCTCGGAGATGGAGTAGCGCATGTAGCCCATGCCGCCCTCGTACATCAGGTCCACGATGAGCTTGAGCTCGTGCAGCACCTCGAAGTAGGCGATCTCCGGCTGGTAGCCGGCCTCCACCAGCGTCTCGAAGCCGGTCTTGACCAGCTGGGTGACGCCGCCGCA
>JAYNIL010000032.1:0-17788 GCA_038109085.1 Chloroflexota bacterium | reverse complement strand
GGGTGATTACCCCATCATTAAGGCGGAGTTCGTTTACACCCGAGAAAATGAGCCCGCAGACCCAATTCAACAGCCCACTATGACCCCAACGCCGACGCCGACACCAACACCGACTCCGTTGTCGACACCGACGCCAACTCCATTGCCGGACCCAACACCAGGCCCGACTTTGAACCCGACAGTTGTGCCTACGTTGGTGCCCACAATCGATGGATCTGGGCAAACATCCGGCACTCAATCACCCGGAGGCGAAGCCGGTAGCGGCTCCGGCAGTGGCGATCAGTCAAACGATGCATCGGGTGGTAATGAAACGACAGGTAGTGGCAGCGAACTTCCCCCTGTAGAGCCTGTGCCTACTGTCGCAGAGGCTGTGGGTTCCGGCTCCCGATCGATCTTGACCACATTGTCCATAGCCATGGCGGTTAGTGTTGTTGGAGGAGTGTCAGTTCTCGGGTTCCTCATCTGGCCCAAGATTTAGCACCCACAATTCAACGGGAGTGACCGATGGACGGGTTCACCTTCAGGCAGGCCCAATATTTCCCCCAACCCCCTGAGGAGCTTTTCCCGTTCTTTGCCTCTGCGGAAAATCTCAATCGGATAACTCCGCCCTGGCTCCATTTTTCTATCACTTCAGAATTGCCGCGGGTGATCGAAGAAGGCTCTCTGATTGATTACGCACTTCGGCTTCACGGGTTTCCCGTTAAGTGGCGTAGCCGGATCAGCGACTGGCGCCCTCCTTACGAGTTTACGGACAGCCAATTACGAGGGCCTTTCAGAAAATGGGTCCATCACCATCAACTCATTCGCCAAGACAATGGAACGTTGATGGTGGATACCGTGGATTATGAAGTGCCCGGCGGACCCTTAGCGCCATTGGTTAACAAGTTATACGTCTCGCGAGATGTGAGCCGGATATTTGCCTACAGGCGGCAAGTCCTCAGCACAATATTCGGAGGCTCTTGAGCCTCTAGCGCTCTCATCGTTCTAGCGCTAGCAGCGTGCAGGCTCGAGGTCCACGCTGGGTACTCGAGCCATGCATGCACCACACCCCACATCCTAGGTGGCCTGCCTTAACTCAGTAGGGAAGCGTGCAGCTGCCGCTCATACGCCTTGCAGATGTCGGCTTGGGAGAGTTCAGGGCTATCTAGCACCCAATGTCGGCAATCATTTTCCCGTGTGAATGCAGACTCGATGCACCCTCACGACTTGATTGCTATGCGTCCCCAGATTGGGTATCTGCCGATTGATCCAGAGGCCGGCCGAAGCCTAACGGGCGACTCGCGTCTGCCATGGCAGCATTGATCTGCTCCACAATTTGCGATGCGCCAATAACTTCGTAGGCCACGCTTTCCATCATCGAGCAGTTATAGCTGATAGTCGGGTTCTCGAGGGTTAGCGCCTCGTTGTTACTCATGCGTTCTTCAATTGCTGCGATTCTGGCTTGCATGCGCTGGAGGATTTCACTGCGTTTGCCGATACCGAGATCAAGTAGGTGCTGGTGAGAAGCCCCCGACCTGGTGGTGACAATCATTCGGAGGATGGTCGAGTCGAGTGGATTCGTCATGTAGCTACTCCTTCCTTAGGCGCATAGCGGGTCAGCCTGGAGCCCAGCGGGCGTTAGGGGCAGTGGATGCTTCAGGCAAGCTTGCCTAGGCAGTTAGGGGCCGGCGAGTAGATTAGTTATGAATCCTCAGGCTGTCCGGCCGGTAGCAATCGAAAATGCTCTTAATCTGCTGCCCCACACAACTAATGATGAGTAAATGGTAGAGGCTCCCCCCCTCCATTCAATCAAATGTCCGCCTGCAACAGGTTAGGCCTTTGGATCATCCTCAGCGGTCGGCCGCTGGTATGCATAGATAGCGTCGAGTGCTCGGTAGCGCAAATTGGTGTCCATGCCATACCCCACTAGCCAGTCATTGGTTGTAGATACCAGCCCGGAGTAATCCGGAGACAATGGTGTGGATCGACCCAAGGGCTTGTCTACCAAAACGCACAGATAAACCTGGGGCGCCCCCATTTCCCCAAGGAGCTTTCGCAGGGCCTCGAGTGAATTACCAGTATCCAAAAGGTCGTCGATAATTACCGTTGGACAAGAAAAATCAACAGTTTGTCTGAATTTATCAGGGAAATCTATTCGCGGGGTTTTGATATTGTGATCACCCTCGTAACTGGAACAAAAAACGGGAGCTATAGACCATTTTCCTGGAGATAGATTCTCCAACTCAATCGCCAATTGAGCGCTAAAAATCATCCCTCCCGTCAAGACAGGAACCAAGTTGACGCTCTGGTAACTGGACAAGTCACTCGCTAATTGAGCTGCAAGTTTGACGATGGCATTATGAACGTCATTCTTATCCCAGATTAATTCCAATGTTGGAGGGACTTCTGCCATTGGTCTCTGCTCCTAAATATTTGGGGCCAGCTGAAGAAATACCATCAGCTGGCCCCATTCCCGTCTGGGTACCTAATTAACTAGCAACCTTGTGCGTGGATCACAAGGCCTCAACGACAAAGAACAGTACCGAAACAGCGGCAAGACCGATAGATGCCGGGTTCAAATTATTAGCTTTACCACCCAGCGCCTTTATCAGTACATACGCAATGAACCCAATCGCAATCCCGTATGAGATTGAGTAGGTCAAAGGCATGATAATCGCTGCCAGAATTGCTGGGATTGATTCGGAAACATCATCCCATTCAATGTCCTTGATGTTGCGCACGAAATAAGTTGCGATATAGATCAAGGCTGGAGCGGTGGCAAAGGCTGGGACGGATTGGGCGAGAGGCGCGAGGAACAGACAAAGTGCGAACAGGGCAGCAACGGTGACTGCTGTCAGACCGGTGCGTCCCCCTTCTTTAATACCGGCGCCGCTCTCGATGTATGAAGTGGTGTTCGAGGTACCTACCAAGGCGCCAATGACCGTAGCGGATGAATCCGCCAAGAGCGCCCGGTCGATGTCCTTTACCTCTCCATCAGACCCAATTCGTCCGGTAAGATTTGCGACTGAAGTAAGAGTACCTGCAGTGTCCAAGAAATCCACGAACAGGAACGCAAAGGCTACCCCAATAAACGACGCAGTACCAATAATCGAGAAATCAAGCTGGAATGCGTGAGCCGGGCTAGGAACGGACCCCGCTAGCCCATGCAGGTCAGCCTGGCCAGTAATCCATGCAATTATCGATACAACAAGGATTCCTATAACGATGGCACCAGGAATCTTACGATTGTCTAGAACCGCCATGATGATGAATCCCAAGCCGGCTAGAAGTACCGGCCAAGATGCGACGTCACCGAGCCCGACAAGAGTCGCGGGATTATCGACGACGATGCCTGCGTTCTCAAAGCCAATTATGGCAAGGAAAAGTCCAATGCCCGCACCGATTCCCAATTTCATGCTCTTGGGGATCGAGTTAATGATGTATTTACGTGCCGGACTTACTGACAGCACTATGAAAACCAAGCCTGCGATAAGCACCGCGGTTAGGGCTTGCTGGTAACTGAACCCTTTCCCAAAAATTACCGTGTACGTGAAGAATGCGTTTAGCCCCATCCCTGGTGCTAGAGCCACTGGCCAATTTGCCCACAAGCCCATAATCAGGGTGCCAAGCACGGCTGCAACAATGGTTGCTGTGAACACAGCACCGAATTGCATGCCAGTTCCATCAGTGGCCAAAGTAAGTGGGTTAACGATGGTGATGTAAGCCATCGTTAAGAACGTTGCTAGACCGGCCAATAGTTCAGTGCGCACTGAGGTTTGCGCTTGATCAAGCTTGAAAATTCTATTCAGCATCTCCCTTTCCTTTCTGCGGCTTGGTATCGGTAGAGCGCTCAAGGGAAGAATTTACGCTAAGCATTCCTCCAGTTCGCTGATTTGGGCATCGTGCCCCGCGGGCGCCACTATACATCATATTCCGCATGATAGGGGCTTATTCCCTGCATTTAGCCCTATATGTTGTGCTTAGCCGCCGCTGCTGCAGGTGATTCGTCAGCGGGTATGCTCAGGTGAAGCAAGGGCGAAGCGCCCCTGGTCTGGAGCGACTAGGTATTCAGGCGCCTGTGTGTGCAACCACAGTCAGTGATGCTTGAGTAACCGACATGAGATTTGTGCGGATTAGACGGCCGGGTGGGTTCCTAACCCCCAATCATCTTCCGGTCTTCGGCTGGGGCTAGCCTTACCCAAGTGGGCTCCTGGCTATCTGAAGCCATCGTCCTACCGCTCTACATACATGTTATCGGCCGTGAGGTGAGCCGAAACCAGGCACTGGTAGCTCGAACTTGCGGCTCGCAGACCACTGATCGTAGCCACTCCTTTTCGAGCAGATCAGGCTATTGGACCCTGCTACCATCGGCTCAATTTTTTACGGAGGTTCAATCTATGCCTGCATATCTGTTTGCAGAGATCGACATTCGTGACCCGAAAGGTTACGAGGAGTACCGTGCGGGCGCGCGCGTGGCTACCGAGCAATATGGTGGGCGCGTCATCGCGCGGACGGCAGAAGCGCAAGTACTTGAAGGCTCGGGGCCCGGAGTGCACGCGGTGATCATCGAGTTTCCTTCCCTAGAGGCACTCCAGGCTTGGTACGACTCGCCAGAATATGCAGAGCCCAAAGCGATTCGGGCTCGAACAACCGTGAGCCGGGTCGTTGCTTTGCCAGGAGCCTAGAGCGACTCGCTGAGCGCAGGCCCCAGCCGTAAGTCTGCGGTGGCGGCGATGCCGCCCGAGATCACGACTTGCATGGCCTGGGGAACGGTTAGGCCGCACGAGTGCACCTGGTCCAGCGGCAGAATCGCCACCCATCCGGTCTGTGGCATTGGGGCGGAGGGGATGTACACCACGGCCAATTCTGTGCCGGCTTTCCCCTTGGTCATACCAGTGAGGAAGCCGATGGCCCAAGAACCGCTCCGTGGGTATTCCGCCAGCACTACCTGCTTAAAGCCTTCCTCTCGATCGCTTCCTAATGCTTCTGTCAGATCCCGCAGGCTGTTGTAGACAAAGCTAACTAGGGGGATAAAACCCAGCGCTCTTTGACCGCTGCGTATTACCCAGCGCCCCGCTACGTTCGATGCGATGAGCCCGAGCAAGTAGGCGAGAACTATCAGAGCAATTAGCCCAACGCCGGGGAGGGTGACGCCAACTATGCGGGTTAACAACGGTAGGAGCAGCCCGTCTATTGCGTTAAAGGCGAATCGCAGGATCAGGTAGGTGGCGGCTAGCGGGACCAACACCAGAAACCCGCGCAATCCGGTACGCCGGAGGTGCTCCACTACAGCAAAAAGAACGAAGGAACCAGTTCGGGGTCGCACAAAATACCTCTGATCCTGACAAAATCTGGCAAGGCTACTGCTTGCGTCTCATAGGCCTCGATAGCCCGAGACTGCCCGTACAAAAATGAGCATCCCTGCACAATGCCAACTCTTGCTACTGGCTCGAGTTGCTTGTGGCCATTGCGTATTACTAGCCCTCTTCACGCTACCTTCACGCGCAAATCCAGATCATTCACACTTGTTGCATGTTATTGCTTCTAGCCTAGCCACATCGATAATAGGGCGGCTGTTACCCCGATCTTGGGGCAGCCGGTGAATCCGTTCCGGGAGGCGAAAGCCATGCTGAGCTTGCAGGAGAATGAAAAGCTGACTCACGTGGGTAAGGGTACGGTGATGGGTGAGTACATCCGCCAGTTTTGGATGCCCTTCCTGCTATCCACCGACATCCCTGATGCTGACGGTGAGCCGGTGCGGGTCAGGTTGTTGGGGGAGGATCTTCTAGCCTTTCGTAACTCTGAAGGCAAGGTCGGTCTGGTGCAGCGTAACTGCCCACATCGTTGGGCCTCTTTGTTTTACGGTCGCAACGAGGAGAACGGCATTCGCTGCTCCTACCACGGCTGGAAGTTCGACATCGGCGGGAACTGCGTAGATATGCCCACCGAAACGGAAGATTCCAACTACCGGGACAAGGTCCAAATTATTTCCTACCCGGTTGAAGAGCGCGGGGGGAGTCTTTGGACCTACATGGGCGATCCCGCCTCCAAGCCCGAACTGCCGGATCTGGAATTCTTCCGAGTTCCGGAGACCCACCAATACATTTCTTGGAATCGCCAAGAGGCCAACTTCGCCCAAGCTATTGAAGGTGGCATCGACTCGGCGCACTCCAATTTCCTGCACGCGTCTTTGGACGCGTATCACATGACTGACGCTTGGCGAGAGGAGGGTAAGCGCACAGGTAAGTTGCGTGACCTCTACCATGCCCGGGACCAGCATCCCAAGTTTTTCGCAGAGGACACTGACTATGGCGTGGCGACTGGTGCACGCCGGGAGACGGGCGAGGGTTCCCACTACTGGCGCTACAACCTTTTTCTGCTTCCTTTCTACACGATGCCCCCATCCGACCCCAAGCAGAAATTCATCCACGCCTTCGTGCCTATCGATGATCACACCTGCGCACGCTGGTCATTCGTGTGGAATGTTGATCGGCCGATAACACGTGGTGATCGGGCTTTGTGGAATCGGGGATACGGGATCCACTCGGAGGTGATACCGGGACCGGAACACCGTCCGGTGCGCTCGGCGGCCAATGACTACCTCATTGATCGGAAGATGCAGAAGGAAGTTAACTTCACAGGCATTGCGATCCTTGCTGATGAGGACTACTCGGTACAGGAGTCCATGGGTGCGATTACGCCCCGCGAAATGGAGCACCTGGGGACCACGGATGTAGGCATCATTAAAACGCGCCGCCGTCTGTTGCGAGAGGCTGCTGAGTTGGCGGAGGGCAAGCAGCCTTACGCAGCGGCCAACGGATCTGTTTACAACGTGCGCGCGGGAGATGTGGTTCTGGCCACAGACGCCGACTGGCTCAACGACCAGAAGGTAAAAGATGTAATGAAGGCCACCTGGTAGACCTTCGGACGCAGTCTTCTCCTCTGACGAGGGGCCCCTGGCGATAGGGGCCCCTCTGCTTTTGGGTGTGCTAGCCTGCTCGCCATCATGACGGCCCGCACCAGGCCGGGAGGTGGATTCATGGCACGTTTGCGACACATTGCCATCGCGACGGACGACCCCGATGCGACGGCGCGTTTCTATCGTGAAGGGCTAGGTCTTCAAGATGCGGGCAAGGTGGATTCTCCCTTGGCGGATGGTTACTACCTCACTGATGGGCACGTGAATATCGCGATATTGCGCTTTAAGGATGCCTCGGCGGCGACGGTAGAAGGTGCACCCAAATATCGAGGGTTGCATCACCTGGGATTTGGGGTAGATGACCTGACGAGTGGTATTGAGCAAATTAAGCAGGCCGGGGCCAGTTTCCACCCAATACAAGCCCTGCACCCGGAAGCTCTTGAGGGGCGGGGTGCGAACGTAGAAGTGAAATTCAATGGCCCCGATGGGGTGATGGTGGATCTATCTGGTGCGGGTTGGGCAGGAGCAGGCGCCTAGCACCTGCGTATAATTATGAATAGAGCGCACATCTCGCAATCGATCGAGGTTTAAAAGGGCGAGGACTCATTTTGGTCCTCCGCGAGGCCGAATCTTGGCATATGCCGCACCTGCCAACGCATTGCAGAGCATTGCGCTGCTGCACACATTTCATGCCGCCCCGGCTTCAGCGCGGGTGCGGAATGCACAAGCAATATGCAGAGTAGTTCCAAGGTGCGGATAGATGGATGAATGCGTGGTCCATCGGGGATGCGCAGACCAGGCGTTGGCGGTCGCTCCACCGTCGGGTGTATCGGTTCCCTAGGGATAAGGATTGCGCAGGCGGGCGGGCAAGGGGGGCTTGCGTGCCAGGACGAAGGTCGCGGTCCCTGCTGCTGCGATGCCCGCCACCACTAGGAACGCCAGCCGGTAGTCTCCGCGCACGTCGTAGAGGGCCCCGGCAATGGCAGGGCCCGCCAGTGGTCCCATCATCACGATGATGTTGGAATAGCCCATGATGGTGCCGAAGGAACGTCGGCCGTAGAAGTCGGCACGTATGGCCATCATCAGCGGCCCCCGCACCCCCCACGCCAGCCCATGCACCATGGCCGCTCCCACGATGAGTGGCGTGCTCTGGGCAATGGCGAAGATGAGCATAGCGCTCCCGTGCCCCACCATGCAGAAGGCGGCTAGGCGCGTCTTGGACATGCGATCGCCCAGCCACCCGCCGCCCACCTGGCCCAGTATGGACGTAAGCGTCACCACGCTAAATAGCCCCTGTGCGGTTGTCTCCTTCCAGCCCAGTGAGCCCGACAGGTGGTTTACGATGTGCACCATCACAGCGAACACTGCTACCAGCGCCAGCGCGTGCCCGATGGACACCAGCCAGAAGGAGCGGTCGGCCAGCGCCTCGCGCACGGTGAAGTCGTGGTCCGTGTCCACGGTGCCAGGCTTGGCTGCCTGCCCTTCTACCGGCGCTGCGTCGCCATCGGGGCGCATGCCATAGTCCTCCGGGCGTCCCCGAAGCAGCTGGGCCAGTGGCACGCCGATGAGAAGTATGGCCAGCCCCGTGCCGAAGGCCGTGGGGCGCCAGCCGTGGGTGACGATGGACCAGGCGACTATGGGCGCTATCGCTCCCCCCACGCCCTGGCCCACGGAGCCCATGCCCATGGCGAGCGCCCTGCGGCGGCGGAACCATCGCGCGATGGCCGTGTTCACCGTCAGGAAGCTAGAGAGACCTGCGCCGAGCGATAGGCCCAGCACGGCGATGACGAACACCCAGAAATGGTGTGTGATTGATAGGAGCAGGAAGGATGCGGCAAGGAGGATGAAGCCTGCGCGGCTCACGGTGCGCGGGCCGTACCGGTCGATCAGCGCGCCCTGCACCGGGCTGATCAGCCCCTGGGCTAGCTGGGAGATGGAGAAGACTGCGGAGATGGCGGCAACGCTCCACCCCAGCCCGGCCTGGAGCTGGCGAAGGTACTGACCGAAAGTGAAGGTGAATGAGGAGGCAATGGTGCCGTGGCTCACGGAGCCTGCGAGCACCACCCACCAACCGTAGAAGGGCCGGGCAAGTGCTCTACGCACCCACCCGGCCCCTCGGTTTCCTGCCGGAGTCGCCACCTAGCCTTCGAAGACCAGGGACTTGACCACCACGGGTACTGCCTCCACGGACTCAATGGGCTCGCCTAGGTCCACGAAGTTGAACTCGCCCACCGTGATGCCGTCCACCACAATGACGTCCTGCTTCACGTCGTACTCCTGCTTGAGCATGGAGCCCACCAGCCCCGCTACGTCGGCGGAGAGGATGATGGACCAGGGGTGGTCACTCAGCGGCTTGAGCGCGCCGTAGATGCCGTCGCACAGCGCCTTGATGGAGTCGTACGTCGGGATCACCGGGCCCACGATGGCCAGGGCGATGGCCCGGCCCAGGTCGTGGTGGGCGATGTCGAGACGCTCGAAGCCCTGAGCGATGGCCGCGTCCACCGTCTCGCGTGTCAGGTCGTTGGGGTTCTCCGGCAGGTAGGCCGGCACCACCTGCAGGTCCAGCACCGGCAGCAGGGAGAGGTTGGAGACGAAGACGGTGGAGGTGGAGACCTGCACCGTGTACTGGGAGGCGCCGATCACCGTGGCGCGGATGCGCTCGGCGGAGCCCGCCAGGGGGATGCCCAGGGAGGGGAGGCGCTTGCGGACGGCGGCGCCCAGCAAGGGGCCCATGTCGCCGTAGTCCTCCTTGGCGTAGTCGTAGACGTACTCGGCCACGCCGCCCGAGAAGCCCACCTCGTCGATGGGGCCGTCGTACTCCAGGGGGGTGGTGATGAGCAGCTCGGAGGACAGGGCCGAGTAGGTCTTGCGGCCGATGGCGTCGAACAGCACCTCTGCGAGCCGGTCGGCGGTGTCCGCCTTGGCTTGCTCGCTGATGACCTGGCCCACCTTCACCTCGTGGCCCAAGGCGCGGGCGACCACGCGACCGGCCTCCTCCACGCGAGTGACCACGTTGTCCTTGTCCCAGGCGATGAGCCGGGCGCCCACGTTGATGGCCATGGAGTCGGTGACCTGGCCGTTCTGTACGATGGCGATCTTGGCCGTGCCGCCGCCCATGTCCACGTTCATCCCGGCCCGCAGCTTCTTGGAGCGCTCCGCAGCGCCGGAGCCGTGGGCGCCCAGGATGCCCTCCAGGTTGGGGCCCGCCGTTGCGCAGACGAACTTGCCGCCCTTCTCCGCGAGCACGCGGATGATGGCCTCGGAGTTGTGCTTGCGCACGGCCTCACCGGTGCAGATGACGGCCCCCGTGTCCACGTCGTCGTGCTCCAGCCCCGCCTCGACGTAGGAGGTGGCGACGAACTCCCCCAGCGAGTCCGCGTCGATGGTGTCGGGGTCGGAGTAGGGCGTGAGCAGGATGGGAGAGCGGTAGATCACCTCGCGCGCCACCACCTCGAAGGCTGAGGACATCTCGGTGGACCGGCGGCGCATGATGAGCTTGGAGAACATCAGGTGGGAGGTGGAGGAGCCGATGTCGATGCCCACGCTGGTCAGGCGCAGCCAGTCCGGGTTGATGGGGAACCCGTCGTCGGCGATGGAGCCGAAGACGGCCTCCATCTCCTCGCCGTAATGACCGTGCTCGAAGGGATCGTCGTGCATGGGTGAACCTGCCATGGGCTGGAGTGCCGGGTCGGCGAGCGCGCCGAACGGGGGCCGGGGGGCTCAATCGAGGCTCGCGCGCGCGTTCCGGGTGCCCCGATGATGGCCGAGCGCGCCCGCGCCGTCAAGCGAGCGCTGCTCGTGGCGCGTTCCTTGACGCTCTGGGGGGGCGATGGTACAAGGGTGGCGCGCGCCCCTCCGGGCGCGTTCGACCTATGTCAGAGTGTCACCCCACCGGGGTTGGAGGAGGAGCGAGTATGCCAGACCTGAGCGCCAGGCCAGAGGTCAAGAAGGACCAGGAACAGATCACCAAGAAATACTGGTACGACGAGTTCATCAAGCGCGAGGGTATCCCCAACATCACGGGGTTCGCCATCGACGACCTGAAGACCGTGCCCGTGAAGCCCTGGGCCCGCATGGACTGCCTGGGCACCTACATCAACCTGGATGGCACGGGGCGCACCAACGACGCCTATGTGGCTGAGATACCGCCAGGCAAGAAGATGGCCCCCGAGAAGCACATGTTCGAGGAGGACATCCTGGTGGTGGCGGGCCGTGGCGCCACGCTGGTGGGCGACCCCAAGAACCCCTCCTCCTTCGAGTGGAAGACAGGCTCCGTGTTCTCCGTGCCCCTGAACCAGTGGCACCAGCACGTGAACGCCTCGGGCACCGAGCCCGCCCGCTTCCTGGCGGTGACCACCGCCCCGCTGCTGATGAACTACTTCCACAACGAGGACTTCATCTTCTCCAACCCCTTCGTGTTCGAGGACCGCATCACCGACACCCGCGAGTATCAGGGTGAGGGGCGCATGTGGACCGGTTACACGGGCCGGGTGAACGTGTGGGAGACCAACTTCATCCCCGACATCGAGACGTTCCAGACCTTCACCTGGAAGGAGCGCGGGGCGGGCGGCTCGTCGGTGATGTTCGAGCTGGCCCACAACACCCACGCGGCGCACGTCTCTCAGTTCCCGGTGGGCACCTACAAGAAGGCCCACAAGCACGGGCCGGGCGCGCACGTCATCATCATCTCCGGCACGGGCTACTCGCTGCTCTGGCCGGATACCGGCAAGGTGCCGGAGGACGTGATACGGGTGGACTGGAAGCCCGGCGCCATGGTGGTACCGCCCAACGGCTGGTTCCACCAGCATTTCAACGGCGGCAACGACCCCGCCCGCTACCTCGCGTTCCGGTGGGGCTCCCAGCGATACGACTTCTCCCTGGGTGTGGTGATGGAGGGCGAGGCCGATATCTCGGTCAAGCTTGGCGGCAATCAGATCGAGTACGAGGACGAGCACCCCTGGATCCACGACACCTTCCAGGCGACCCTGGATAAGGTGGGGGGCAAGTCCAAGATGGCCGACTTCATCCCCCGTCTCAAGAAGTAGGCCTCCCCGTCAGACCGCACCAGAGGCGCCCCCGTCACCGGGGGCGCCTCTCTTCTTCTGCGGCTCGTGCTTGCCTGCGTCCCGTCTCCGCGCTAGCCTCCGTGCAGTCCGATCCCACGGAGGCCCCATGGACGCCCAGCGCACGGCCGAACTCACCAGCGAGCTCAACACCACGGCGGAGCGGTTCTGGGCCGCGGAGGCGTCCATCGCTCGCGCGTTCTTCTCCCGTCCGCGCAGAGCGGACGAGCACGCCCGCTGGCTGCGGGTGCAGGTGTTCAAGGAGATGTACGGCTCAGGCCTCTTCCCCGGCAGCGGGGGCATCATCATGGAGATGATCGAGGGACTGCGAGAGCGCCTGGACGGGGTGCGCACAGTGGCGGACCGCGCTGAGTTCGAGCGCGACGTGCGGGTGCTGCGGGAGGAGTTCACCCACTACCGGCTCTTCGCCGACGCACTGGAGGAGATCACCGGGGAGAGCATGGACCGTGCGTCCATCAAGGGCTGGCAGCCCGCCCAGGACATGCGCCTGGCCCAGGTGCGCCGAGCCTGCCGCGAGCGCGACGCGCGCTTGGGCGGCCTGGCGGTGGGCTTCACCGAAGGCGGCGGCTCCTCGCTTTTCTCCGAGGGACGCAAGGCCAAGGGCGGCCCCGCCGACGAGCGGGCGGCCCAGGCGTGCGAGGTGGTCTACCAGGATGAGCGGGAGCACGCCGAGCATGGAGCCAGTGGGCTGGTGGCGGACCTGGCCACCGAGGCCGAGTGGGCCAGCGTGCTGGGCATGCTGGGCGAGGTGTGCGAGCAGCGTCTGCGCATGCGCGCCGAGATGTTCGGCCTGCCGCTGGACGAGGCGTGGGTGAAGGGCGTGGCGAGCGGGGCCAGCGGCCCCTACGCTGGCTAGGAGCCCTGCTCCGGCTGACCGTCCTCGCTGAGGCGGCCCGTCTCCACCAGGTAGCGAGCGAACTCCAGCCGGCGCTGCTCACGAACCGTGGGGCCGGAGCGCAGGGGAGGGCGCGGCACGGGCACGCGCTCCCCGTCGGCCACCATGCGTGTGATCATCCGCACGCGCAGCGCGTCCACCTCGTCGATGATGCGAACGACCTCGTCGCCCTCTACGAAGCAGCCGGGTAGTTCCGGGTAGGAGGCGCGCCGGTGCCAGTCACCATCGGGCCCCTCGAACGATTCCACCAGCAGCCGGTAGGGCACGCGCAGGTAGTCGTCCAGGGTCAGCTCTTCGGTGGGAGTCTCGCTCACTGGGCCTCCCGCTACCGGCCACTGAGGGCGGCGGTGATGCCCTCATAATGCCCGCCCTTGCTGACCGGCGCCAGCCCCGTCACCACGGCTTTCCAGGTGGCCCCGGCGTCCGCGCTCCAGTACACCTCACCGCCGGTGGTGGCCGCGAAGATCTGGGTCATCAGCGGTGATTCCTCTAGGGTGAAGGCCTCCACCGAGTGGGGGAGCCCACCCAGGAGCGTCGCCCAGGTGTGCCCGCCGTCCGTGGAGCGGGAGATGCGCGTGCCCACATCCCCGTCCTTCGCCCACCAGCGTGGCGTCTTGCGCCCGGCGCACAGGAACATCACCGCAGGATCCGAGGGCAGGTGCGTGAGCTGGTCGGGGTAACCGCCCACCGGGTCCTCGCGGCTCACCCACACGTCCCAGTGCTCACCCGCGTCCTCGGTGACGAAGATGCCGCCCGCGCCCGTGATGGAGATGCGGTTCGGGTCCTGCACGGGGATGACGGTGCGGTGAACGTCGGCGTTCATCCCCGGCACCTCAGCCCACGTCTCGCCGCCGTCGCGCGAGCGCAGCAGCGCGCCCTGCTCCACGGAGGCGTAGATGGTGTCGGGGTCTGCGGGGGAGGTGTTGAGGTGCTTGAGGTGGGCGATGTGGGGCGGGGCCGGGAATGTCCATCCGCTAATGTCCACATCCCGGAACGAAGGGCGCTCGCTCCACGTCGCGCCCAGGTCATCGGAGACGAAGAAATGGGCAGGCTCGGTGCCCGCGAAAAGCCGCACACGCCCGTTGCGGGTCACTGCGGCCAGGGAGTAGACGTCGCGCTGGGTGAGGCCGGTGTCCGAGGGGGCCCAGGTGTGGCCATCGTCGCGGGACACCTGGATGCCGCCGTGGTTGATGCCCGCCAGCCACAGCCCGTGCTCCGGGACGTGCAGCAGGGCATGGACGTGCGCGCCGGGCAGGGTGCGCTCAGCCAGACGCCAGTCGGAGCCGGAGCGCTGGATGCGCGCCACCCCGTCGATGGTGCCCACCAGCACCTCGGTGGTGGGGTGGGCCGCAGAGTGGGCCGTCAGTCCTGCGTGGGAGAGTCCGATGGTCATGGCTTTCTCCTTGGAACCCGGGGCGCTGCCCCGGGGCTGTATGCCTGTGTACCGTTACCCCCGTGCGCCAACCAGTCCCTCGAAGTGGTGCCCCTTGGAGATGGGCGAGAGCCCCTCGATGATGGTGCGCCACGAATCGCCCATGTCGCCCGTCCAGAGGACGGAGCCGCCAGTGGTGGCCGCCAGTATCTGGGTGGTCCCGTCCGCCGCTTCCTCCAGGCACATGGCCTCGATGGAGTGGGGCATGTACTCCGGCAGCCCGCCGGTGAGCACCGTCCACGTCTCGCCCGCATCATGGGTGCGGGAGAAGCGCGCCTGCGCCGTCTCCTCGCGCCAGGCGGGGGGTGACTTGCGCCCCGCCGATACCACCATGGTCTGGGGGTCGGACGGGCGGTACACCAGCTGGTCAGGGTAGCCGCCGTACTCCGAGCCACGGGTGAAGATGTTGTCCCAATGCGCGCCCCTATCGCGGGAGAGCCAGAGCCCCTGCCCACCGGTGATGATGAGGCGCTGAGGGTCGGCTGGGGTCATTATGACCCGGTGCACGTCGGCGTACATGCCGGGGATCTCTGTCCAGCTCTTACCGGCGTCCTCGGAGCGATAGCACCCGCCCTGCTCGATGGACCCGTATACCACCTTCGGGTTGCCGGGCTCGAAGGAGATGTGCTTCAGGTGGGCGTCATGCGGCGGGGCCGGGAAGCGCCAGCCGCTCATGTCGTTCTCCCGCAGGCCGCCCAGCTCGCGCCATGAGGCGCCCAGGTCGTCGGAGCGGTAGGCGTGGGCGGGCTCGGTGCCTGCGTAGAGCACCACCTTGCCTGCCTCCTCCACCGCCGAGATGGAGTAGATGTTGTGTTGGTCCACGCCCTCATCGCGCTTGGCCCAGCTCTTCCCTGCGTCGGTGGAGGCGTAGATGCCGTCCTTACGCACCCCGCATAGCCAGGTGCCGGAGCGCGGCTCGAACACCAGGGCGTGGATGTGCTTTCCCTCCAGCATGCGTCCATCCACGGCCCAGGCCCCGCCGGAGCGGCGGATGCGCACGATGCCGTTGGTGGTGCCCACCCACGCCTCGTCAGAGAGGGTGGGGGAGGAGTAGACCGTCTGTCCACCGCCGTGGGAGAGGGAGATGGTCATCGCGTGCCTCCTGTGCAAGAGAACCCCAGGGCGGGGTGATTCGTCGCCGTTGACTAGCCGTTGAAGGGGACCACCTCTTCGGGGGTCACCTCGTAGACGGCATCATACTCCTCGGGCATCTCCATCTGGTGGGTGAGCTCGATGCTCCTGTGTGTGCGGGTGGACTCGTTGATGGCCATGATGACCTCCAGCGTGCCCATGCCCCACTCGCCGGAGTGGAAGACCGGCTGGCCCTTCACCACGGCGTTGTACAGCTCGACCAGCTCCTGGTCGCGCCCGCCCGCCCCGCGGGAGAGCTTGATCTCACGCGCGCCCGCGTCCGAGTAGACGTACAGGCCGTAGGGGGCCTGGCGAATCTCGCCCTTCTCGCACGAGACCAGCACCAACCCCGCATCGTACGGGCCGATGACGCCTTGGCCCGCAAAACCGCCGGGCTTGCGGAAGATCTCCCGCTCCCGCTCACCACCGATGCGCAGGGAGAGCTTCTCGGCGTCCTCCTTGCGAGTGCCGGCGCGCATCTGGCGGCGTATCTCCACCCGCTCCGCGGCGGTGAACTGCGGGCCGCGCGAGTGGTTCCAGTGGGCGAACTCCGAGATCATCAGGTAGCCGTAGCCGTTGTGGATCGCCACCGCGGGCACGCCGTTCTCGAACTCCATGTAGGCAGCGTAGTAGCCGGGGATTGGTCGCTCCTTCATCCACTGCCCATAGGCGCCGCGCACGCTCTTGAGGCGTCCGCCGCCGATGAGCCGGATGGTGTCCACCTGGTGAGGCACCTGCCGATACACCAGACCGCCGCCCTGGGCGGGGTCCAGCTCATCGGCGGTGCGGGGACGGATGTCCCAGTCGGTGTAGGAGACGGCGTTGATGGCCCCCAGCGCGCCCAGTTCACCGGAGCGCACGATCTGGCGCATGAGCCGGAAGTGCGGCTGGAAGGACTGGGTGTGCCCGGCCACCAGGTGCACCCCGTTGCGGTGGCACGCCTCCACCATCGCTTCGGCCTCGGTCATGTTGAGCGCCATGGGCTTCTCCACCACCACGTGCTTGCCGTGGTTGGCGGCCAGGATGGTCATGGGGCCATGGAAGCGGTTGGGGGTGGAGATCCACACGGCCTCCACATCCGGGTCCTTCACCAGCTCCTCGGCTGTGGCGTACACCTTGGCGTTGGGGTAGCGCTCCGCGAAGCGGCGGCGCACGTCGGGGTCCACGTCCGCACCGGCGTACAGGTCGATGTACTCTGCCGACTCCATGGCGGGGAGCATCTCCGCCGCTCCTACGCCCACCCCGATGACGCCGAGTCTTATCTGCCGGGTTGCCATGTTCGCCGCTCCTGTAAAGATGGTGGGGAAGACACCACGGCCCCGGCTCGTGCCGGGGCCGTCGATGGGTTGACTACAGGTCGACCTTGCGCTCTTCGATGATCGGGACGTCGTACTCGGTGTCGTACGCCTCGTCCATCTCCACCTGGTGGGTGAGCGCCACGTCCTTGTGGGTGTCGTGCGACTCATTGATGCCCAGGCCCACCTCCAGGGTGGCCATGCCCCAGGCGCCGGAGTGGAAGACCGGCTTGCCGTTGCGCACTGCCTCGTACAACTCGCGCAGCTCCTGGTCACGGTTCAGGGGGCTGGAGTCTACGCGCACCTCGGACACGCCCGAGTCGTCGTAGATGTACAGGCCCCACTGGCTCTGGCGCAGCTCGCCCCGCTCACCGGAGACGATGACGATGCCCAGGTCGTTGGGCTTCCAACCCTTGTCCTCACCACGGGAGCGGAACACCACCTGCTCCATCTCGCCGCCGATCCGTAGGGAGAGCTTCTCGGCCTCCTCCTTGCGGGTGCCGGTGCGGATCTGGCGCCGGATCTCATCGCGCTCCTTGGGGGTGTAGCGGGTGAGGGCGTCGCCCCAGGGCACCAGCTCGGAGGCGAGAAAGTAGCCGTAGCCGTCGTGGATGGCCACGGCGGGCACGCCGGACTCGAACTCCATGAAGGCGGAGTAGTAGCCGGGGATGGGCCGCTCCTTCATCCACACGCCGTAGGTGCCGCGCACCGAGCGCAACTTGCCGCCGCCGATGAGACGGATGGAGTCGATCTGGTGCGGGGTCTGGCGGTAGACCATGCCGCCGCCCTGCTTGGGGTCCATCTCATCGGGCGTGCGGGGGCGGATCAGCCAGTCGGTGTAGGCGATGGCGTTGATGGCCCCCAGCGCACCGATGCGGCCGGAGCGCACGATTTTGCGCATCAGCCGGATGTGGGGCATGAACGACTGGGTGTGCCCGGCGACCAGGTGGACGTTGTTGCGCTCGCACGCCTCCACCATCTCCTCAGCCTCCCGAAGGGTGAGGGCCATGGGCTTCTCCACCACCACGTGCTTGCCGTGGTTGGCGGCCAGGA
>JAYNIL010000031.1:13028-19633 GCA_038109085.1 Chloroflexota bacterium | reverse complement strand
CCCCAGGGGCCCCAGTTCCCGCCCCAGTGGTTCACCTTGTAGTAGCCCATGAGGAACTCCTCGCCCTCGGCCTTGGCCGCGGCAGGGTCGTCGCCGATGTGCACCGTCATGTAGTAGGCGCGCTCCAGCGCATCGGGGTCGCGCCCCTCCTGCCGGGCGAACCCGGCGACGGCCTCCCACATATGCGTGTATTCCTCCGGCGAGTCGGTGATGCCCATGACGCCGTCGCCGTAGCGGGCGGCGCGCCGCGCCTGGGTCTCGGAGCCGGTCTTGTAGTGCGTCGCCAGCAGTAACGGCACACCGCCGGGCTGGATGGGCCGGGGCAGCAGCGTGATGTCATCGAGGGTGAAGTGCTTGCCGAGGAAGGTGACGGGCTCGCCCGTCCACAGCCGCTTCATCACCTGCACCATCTCGGTCAGCCGCCCGGCTCGGGTGCCCTTGTCCACCCCGGCTGCGGCCCAGTCCTGCTGCTGATCAGCGTTGAACGCGCCTCCCACGCCTGCGGCGATGAGCAGCCGCCCGCCGGAGAGTACGTCCACCGTCGCCAGGGAGTGCGCCAGGGGCACCACGGGGCGCAGCGCGGGCAGCAGCACGGCGGTGCCGAGCTTGACGCGCTTGGTGCGCGCCGCGATGGCCGCCAGCATGGCCACCGGCTCCAGGCGCGGCTTGGACACCAGGCTATCGCCCACCCACACCGAATCAAGCCCGGCGGCCTCGGCGCGCTCGGCCAGCTCCAGCACCGGCGCGGGATCCAGGGGCGTGCCCTCCCGCTGCGCCTTGAGCAGCAGCCCCCGCGTGCCCAGCAACAATCCCAGACGCACGTTCGCCATCGGTGAACTCCTCTACCCGGTGTGGGCCAGGCGCCGTTCCCACGCGGCCACGGCGCGCGCCAGGCCCGGATGGGCGGCCAGCGCGCCGGCCACATCATCGGGGGTGTCAGCATCCGCCGCAAACCCCCGCCTCCGCACCGGAGCCAGGGGCGTGAGCGCCGCAGCGCAGGCGTGAACGTGGCGCGCGTACGAATCGTTGCCCAGCAGGGGGGCGAATGCCGCCGTTGCGGGCAGGAGCAGGGCGTTGGTGCCCCCGTCGGCCTCGGCGCGCGCACCGGCAGGGCGGGTGCAGCCACGGCTGGCCCGCACCACGGCGCGTACATCGTTTGGCGTCAGCGCGGGCAAGTCTGCGGGCAGGTAGAGCGCCCCGTCGGCCCCCTCCGCGTACGCCCGCTGCATGGCGAGCCACAGCCCGGAGTTCAGGTCGCTCCCGTGGTCGGCCCAGACCGACACACCGGCAGCCGCTGCCACCTGGCGGGTACGTGCATCGCCCCCCACCAGCGCCACGTTCCCGGCACCCAGCGCGCGGACGCCGGCGCGCAGGGTGCGCTCCAGCAGCGCCAGCACCAGCGCCTCCCGGCGCGGGGAGCCCAACGCGGCCAGGCGGGACTTGGCGCCAGACAGGGGCTTGACCGGCACCAGCGCCACCACGCGAGGGGCGGAGTGCTCAGTCAAACCAACCCTCCACCAGCGCCAGGATGCGGTGGGCCAGGCGCACCTTGTCGGACTCATCCCGCATCAGCGTGGGGGCGACCACGGGCCACAACCCCAGCATCCGAACCACGGGCGCATCATCGGCGTCGGCCTCGTCCAGCACCAGCGCATCGGCGATGCCCGCATAGCGGCGGGCCACCGCGCCGGAGCCTGGCTCCTCGCCCAGTTCGGCCATCATCTTGGCGGCGGGGCCCTTCACGGCCTGCCCGCCCACTAATGGCGAGACGGCGATGCGCGGGCCACCGAACCGTTCCAGCGCGGCACGCACGCCGGGCACCGCCAGCACCGGGCCGATGGACACCAGCGGGTTGGAGGGGCAGAACACGACGGCGTCGGCCTCCCGCAGCGCGGACACCAGCCCCGGCGCGGGGCGCGCCGTATCGGCGCCATCGAACCGCACGCCGATGATGGCGGGCTCGCAATGGCGCCGCACGAAGTAGTCCTGGAAGGCTAGCTCCCCCTCCTCGGTGAGCGCCACGGTGCGCAACGGGTCGTCGGACATGGGCACGATGGTGTGCTCGATGCCCAGCGCGCGGGTTATGGCCGCCGTGGCCTCGGAGAGGGTGTGCCCCTCGCGCAGCAGCGCCGTGCGGCGCAGGTGCGTTGCCATGTCCACATCGCCCAGGCGGAACCACGTCTCCGCCCCCAGCCGGGCAAGGGCCTCCAGCGTGCGGAACGTCTCGCCCGCAACCCCCCAGCCCGTCTCCGGGTTGGTGAGCCCCGCCAGCGCGTAGGTGACGCTGTCCAGGTCCGGAGAGACGTGCAGACCGTGGAACGTCTCGTCGTCCCCGGTGTTCACGGCGATGGTCAGCGAGCCGGGGGCCAGCGTGCGGGCCAGCCCCACGGCCAGCTTGGCGCCGCCCACCCCACCGGCGATGGCCAGGACGCGCGGCACGGCTAGGCCCCCTGCCCCGCCTGCTGGGCCAATGCTTCTGGCAGCGTGGGGCCGGCCAGCGCGGGGGCACGCTGGCCCTCGTAGCGGAACGCCTCCAGCCCGATGAGCTTGGCGTAGGAGCCGAAGCGCGCCTCCGGGTCATCCTTCGCGGCGATGTCCAGCGGCTCCGGCTCGGCGGGCTCGGTCTCGAAGGAGCGGCGCGCCCGGTAGAGGGTGTCGCGCTCCACGGGCACGCGCCCGGCGTCGCGCACCCACCGGCGCAGCTCGCGCGGGGGCACCAACTGGCCGTTGGAGGCGCCCGCCGAGGTGGAGATGGACTCGTTGATGAGGGTGCCACCCACGTCGTTGCAGCCGGAGGCCAGCAGCAATTGGGCGAGCTTGGGCCCTTCCTTCACCCAGGAACACTGGATGTTGCGGATGTGCCCGTTGAGCATGATGCGGGCGATGGCGTGCATGCGCACCACCTCGGCCCCCGTGGCGCCGGGGCGCAGGTCATCCCCCAGGCCCTGCACGAACATGGGTGCCTCCTCGTGGACGAAGGAGAGGGGGACGAACTCGGTGAAGCCGCCGGTGGCCTTCTGGATGTCCCGCAGCAGGCCCAGGTGGGCTGCGCGCTGCAGGTTGGTCTCCACGTGGCCGAACATGATGGTGGAGGTGGTGGGCAGGCCAATGCGGTGGGCGGTGGTGATGACCTCCAGCCACCGCTCCACCGTGATGCGCCCCGGCGCGATGCGGTCTCGCACGCCCTGGTCCAGCACCTCGGCGCTGGTGCCGGGGAGCGAGCCCACGCCCGCGTCCTGGAGCGCGCGCAGGTAGTCCTCGATGCTGGCCCGCGCGCGCACCGCTCCGTAGGCCACCTCCTCCGGCGAGAAGCCGTGGATGTGCATGTCGGGCAGCTCAGCCTTGATGGCGCGAGTGAGGTCCACGTAGAGCGAGCCGTCCATCTTGGGCGGCAACCCCGCCTGGATGCACACCTCGCTGGCGCCCAGGTCCCACGCCTCGCAGGCGCGGCGCAGTATCTCGTTCAGCGGCAGGAAGTAGCCCTGCTCCTCACGGTGGTCGCGCGAGAAGGCGCAGAAGCCGCAGCGCTTGATACACACGTTGGTGAAGTTGATGTTGCGGTTCACCACGTAGGTCACGGCGTCGCCCACCGCCTCACGGCGCAGCGCATCCGCCGTCGCCATCAGCGCCAAGAGCGCCGGGCCGTCGGCCTCGAAGAGGCGCGCGCCCTCCTCCACGGACACCTCACCGCCCGAGGCGGCCTTATCGAGGGTGCGGGCGATGTCCGTGGGCACTCCGCCCAGCAATCGCTCCAACGACTCGCTTAGGTGGGGGAAGGCCGCCTGGTCTACCACGCTTCTAGCTCCTCGCGCACGAAGCCGTCCTCGCCCGCCAGCTCCCGCACGCGCCGCCCGGCGGGGGTGTCCCCCGCCCAGCCCGCGCCGATGAAGCCGGGATAGAGTGCCGTGCGCTCCCGCAGGGTGAAACCCGCCTCAGCCGTCACGGCGCGCAGCCGGTCGACGGCTGGCCATGCGGCCTCGGGGTTGATGAAGTCCATGGTCAGCGGCGAGATGCCGCCCCAATCGTTGATGCCGGTGGACAGATAGGCGCCGAAGTCCTCGTTCAGGTTGGGCGGCGCCTGAATGTTCATCTGCGGGCCCAGTATCAGCCGGGCGGCGGCCAGGGTGCGCACCACCTCGCCCGTGTCCGGCTCCGGCGCCCCGGACATGCGCGTGGAGCGCTTGGCCCGGAAGTTCTGGACGATGACCTCCTGCACCACGCCGGTGCGCTGGTGCACGTCCGCGATGAGCATGAGGGCGTCCGCCCGCTCCTCCGGCGACTCACCGATGCCAATGAGGATGCCGGTGGTCATTGCCATGCGCGCGCGGGCCGCCACCTCCAGCGTGGCGACGCGCTGCTCCGGGCGCTTGGTGAAGGTGTCCTGGTGCGCGCCACCCTTGGCGAAGAGGCGGGGGCTCACCCCCTCCAGCATGATGCCCATGCTGGCGTTCCACGGGGTGAGCAGGGCCATCTCGGCATCGGAGAGCGTGCCGCAGTTGGTGTGGGGCACCAGGCCCGTCTCCTCCAGCACCAGCTGAGCCATGGCCGCCGTGTACTCCACCGTGGAGCCGTAGCCCCACGCCGACAGCGTGTCCTGGTGCTCCGGGTGGCGCAGCTCCGGGTGGTCACCCAGGGAGATGAGCGCCTCCTTGCACCCCAGCGCGGCGCCCCGGCGCGCCACGTCCAGCACCTCATCCGGGCTCATGGTGTGTGCCCCCGCCTGGCGCGGGCCGCGCACGAAGGTGCAGTAGCCGCACCTATCGCGGCACAGGTTGGTCAGCGGCAGAAACACTTTGCGCGAGTAGGTCACACGCCGGTGCGAGCGGGCCTGCAGGTTGAGTGAGGCAGCCGCTTCGCAGAGCGCGGGGAGCGCGTCGGCGCTCGCGCTCATCAGCGCGCGCGCCTCGTCCAGGGACAGCGCGTCACCGGCCAGCGCCCGTTCCAGGGCCCGGGAGAACGCGGCGGGGGCTTGCTGAGCGGTGCGGGTCACGGGTCGGGCACTCGTCCTGCGGTGGTGTTCCGTGGGCCGCTGCCGTGGCGGGACGCCGGGCGTGGTGCGGCTGGACGAGGCGCGATGGGCCTCCGGGGCGAGTCGATGGTACCATGCGCGCCCGGACGGTCAAGCGCCCGCCGCACCACGGCGGGCCGGAGGGGCGCTGATGCGGGTGAGCGGGCGGCAGTGGGTGGGCACCGTGGGCGTCGTGGCGATGGTGAGCGCCGGATACGTCGCCATCGACCTATTCGACGGCTGGGTCGGCAACTGGCACGGGCCCCTGTGGATGGTGGGCGCGTGGGTGCTCCCCTTCTTCACCGCCCTCGCCATCGGCCCGCGCGTGGCTGGGCGCTGGTCGCCTGCCCTGGGCGCCGGGGTGGCGCTGACCGAGATCATCCTGCCCCTGTCGCTGATGGTGGCGCTGGTGCCGCCGGACATCACGGGCGAGCGCCTCGCCCTGCTTCTTTCCCTGTTCACCCCGCTGACAGCAGCGCAGGGCGCGCTTGGGTTCCCGGTGGGTGCGCGTGTGCGGGTGCGCACTCGCAGAGAGGCGGCGGCATGAGCACCCCGAGTGGGTTCCTCTCCGGCAAGACCGCGCTGGTGACGGGCGCGGGCTCCGGCATCGGCAGGGCCATCGCCGCTGCGCTTGTGGGCGCGGGTGCGCACGTCATCGTTAACGACAAGCGTGGTGCGGGGAAAGCCATCGCCGAGGGGCTGGGCGGCTCGTTCATCCAGGCCGACCTCTCGACGCCCGAGGAGGCCGAGCGCTTGGCCGCCGAGGCGCTGGCCTCGCGCGGGCGCGTGGACATACTGGTGAACAACGCGGGCTTCCAGCACGTGAGCCCCATCACCGAGTTCCCCGTGGCCAAGTGGACGGAGATGCTGGGGCTGATGTTGACGGCCCCCTTCGTGCTCACCAAGGGGCTGATGGGGCCCATGATGGAGGCGGGCTGGGGGCGCATCATTAACATCGCGTCCATTCACGCGCTCATCGCCAGCCCCAACAAGGCTGCCTACACCGCGGCCAAGCACGGCCTGGCGGGGCTCACCAAGGTGGCAGCGTTGGAGGCCGGGGCCCACGGGGTAACGGTGAACGCCATCTGCCCGGCCTACGTGCGCACGCCACTGGTGGAGGCGCAGCTTCCCGCGCAGGCGGCGACGCTGGGCATACCGGAGGAGGAGGTGGTGAGCAAGGTGATGCTGGAGCCCGCCGCCATCAAGCGGCTCATCGAGCCAAACGAGGTGGGTGCGCTGGCGCTGTTCCTCACTAGCGATGCCGCCGCAACCATCACCGGGCTGGCGCTACCCATGGACCTGGGCTGGACGGCGCGCTGACGCGCGCCTGGCCCCGGCTGCCTGCGGGCGCCTCGATACAGGGGACTCCCCTGCGCCCCCTCCAAGGGCTACCCGGTCTCCGCTCGCTCGGCGCTTGCTCATGGCAGCAGGCGCGTGGCCAGCACGCATATAGCCGCTGCCGCCGGGGCTGTGCTCTATCCCCGCGACGACCCTACCTTGACCCCGTCCCAGCCGCCGGGGAGGGCGAGCGTCTCGCCAGGGATGAAGCCCTGGGCCAGAAGGGTCTGGCGCACGGTCTGCACCGAGAGGTCGGTGG
>JAYNIL010000031.1:11650-12928 GCA_038109085.1 Chloroflexota bacterium | reverse complement strand
CGCAGGGGCTGATGCCCAGGGTGTGCGCCAACCCGCTCACCGGCGCTAGACCTGTGCGGCGGTGCCGCGCCGGACGGCCTCGTCCTCGTGGAACGCCACCCCGTCCTTGGCGGTGCCCTTGTAGGAGCGCACCCGGTACGCCTCACCCTTGGAGACGATGACCGGCACCGTGCCCTCCATCAGGTCCACCGCAGCCTCCTTCAGCACCCGGCGCGCACCCTCCACGGCGGCGTCGTTGTCGGTGAGCTGCTCGCGTGAGCGGTCCACGATGGCGCCCATGGACTCCTGGCAGGCGATGGCCATCTCCAGGGTGGTGGCGAAGCGCTGGAAGAAGGGCGTCAGGCTCGCGCTGCCCTTCCTGCCCTCCCCCATGTAGCCGTTGGAGGGGTTGCGCTCGCGGCGCACCGTGCCCTCCGATAGGCGCTGGTGGACACGGCGGCCCTTCCTGATGTCGGCCAGCACCTTCTTGGACAGGGCCCGCTTGGGGTTGTAGGTGATGGCGAAGGCCATGGTGGCCTCATCGTCCATGGGCACCCAGGCCAGCGCCTCCAGCACGCCGCCCTTGTCCGCGGGTAGCGTGGTGTAGAAGGGCATGAGCCACTGGGTCACCGCCAGGCCCGCCGCCGTCCCATCCTGGGTGGTGGTGCCGATGGACAGGCCGTAGTCGGTCTGCACCGCCTGCACCGTGTGGGTCGTCTCGTCCAGCTCGGTGGGATCGCCGGAGTAGAGCCCCGCCTGCTCCAGGGCCTCCAGGCGCGCCGCGTCCAGCCCTCCCTCCACACCTTGGAGGTAGTTGCACTCGACCACGAAGCGGGAAAGTTGGCGCTGCTCAGGGGACACTCGTGTCCACTCAAACTCCGGCAGCTCCGGCGTCTCGTCCTGCGGGCCCACGTAGCCCCAGATGAGCCCGCCGTACTCGCGGATGCCGAAGGCCGGGGCCTTCACCTTCCATAGGGGCGAATCCGCCGGCTCCATGGGCAGGTCCAGCAGGTTGCCGTCCACGTCGAACTTCCAGTAGCAGCGCCCGCAGCGCAGCCCATCCTCCTCGTTGATGCCGAAGGAGAGATCCGCGCCCCGGTGGGGGCAGCGCGCGTCCAGCAGGCCCAATCGCCCCTGGGAGTCCCGGAAGGCCACGTAGTACTCGCCCATGCTCTTCACGCGTACGGGCTCGCAGTCAGGCTCGGCCAGCTCGCTGGCCAGCAGCACGGGCACCCAGAACCGGCGCATGAGGTCGCCCATGGGGGTGCCGGGTCCCACGCGCGTGAGCAGTTCGTTGTC
>JAYNIL010000031.1:0-11550 GCA_038109085.1 Chloroflexota bacterium | reverse complement strand
GAACTCATGCGCCGTTACTGGCAACCCATCGCTGGGTTGTCCGAGTTAAACGACAACCCCACCAAGGCGATCCGGCTGCTGGGCGAAGATCTCGTGCTCTACAAGGACGAGAGCGGCACGCTGGGGCTCATCGACGCGTCATGTGCCCATCGACGGGTAAATTTGTTATTCGGCATTCCTGAAAAGCACGGCCTCCGCTGCTCATACCATGGCTGGCTTTTCGACGAGACGGGCCAGTGCACCGAGACTCCCGCAGAGCCCGCAGATTCCACGTTCGCTAGCAAGGTAAGGATCAAGTCCTACCCAGTACAGTCGTTGGGAGGGCTCGTATTCGCCTACCTCGGCCCCGCGCCTGCACCGCTCCTCCCCCATTACTACCCATTCGTCGAGGAAGGACGCGTACGAAGCATCGGCTGGACGGTGGTGACTTGCAACTGGCTACAGATTATGGAGAACTCACTCGATCCTATCCATGCCGAGTACCTACACGGTTACTTCTCAAAGTACGTTCTCCAGCGCCTTGGTGTCATCAAACATCGAGGAGATATCTACGGTAAGCGCCCCGTGGAAGAGAACCCTGATGTGACCTACTGGAGGAAAGCGGGGCGGACCATGCGTCACGTGTCGGCAGCGTGCTCGCGTTTCGAATATGGCATCCTCAAGCACCGTTTGTTAGAGGGAGAAACCCCTGAGGATTCCATCGGCTGGAGACACGGCCACCCCGTCGTATTCCCAAACCTGGAATCAGGCACCGGCGGGCACGATTACCAGATCCGCGTACCCATAGATGACAACAACACCTACTACGTTTACTACTCGGCGGACCTTCCCCGCGAGGGCGAGCCGGTGGATCAAGCCGAGAATGAAATCCCCGTCTACCACGTTCCCATAGCGGGCGTTGATCAAAGAGGGCAGCCCGTCTGGGGCCAGTTGGACAACAACAGTGGTCAGGACCACTTCGCCTGGACATCCCAGGGCCCGCGCACCAAGCGCCACCTTGAGAAGCTCGGCCAGTCTGATATAGGCATATTGCTCTACCGCCGCATGCTGACGGAGCAGATGGAGCTGGTGGAGGCTGGCGGGGAACCCATGAACGTGTTCCGCGATCCCGCAAAGAACGACATAATTTGGCTCCCCTACGACCGCATGGATGATGAGGTCATTGAAGGGAGGCGCAGCATCCCCAAAAAGGCTTCGCACCGGCACGAAGCCGCCATTTCCGCGGGCTCATCAGGCAAGTTCAACCCGTTTAACCTCGCCGAGGCGAGCAGGCGTGGGCTTCCATTGCCACCCCCATTCCCCGAGTCCGACCGCACTGTGGTCGAAGTCTCACCAGGCTGAGTTACACGGCGAGCCGAGCGGCAAAAACGCACCTCAATCTGGGAGAATCACATGCGACTAGAAGGTTTGACAAAGGGAGTGCGGCTCATCACGCAGTCCGGAGATGTGGTAGAGCTGATCGAGGTTTCCGCAGACGGCGAATCGGCGCGCGTGCGCTTCGCCCAGACTCTAGGTAAAGGAGCCGCCAGTGCCGACGGCTCCGAAGCCACAATTTCCTCGGATGAAATAATCACTGTTGATGGCGACAGGTTCGTTGGGCCGGGGCGCACCGCCTCGTCCGCCGGTGGCTAGCGCGGGGCAGCAATCAACCTCGAGAAGGAGCCGATGATGCCCGATCGCGAGCGTGCGGGTGACAGAGTGTTGGGCATTGGCATTGTTGGCCTGGGCGGGGCTACGTTGTCCATGCTGCCCAAATTCATTTCCAATCCGCACTACCGCATCGCGGGAGCGGCCGACATCGATCAAGAGATACTCGCTAGATTCTCAGTCGACCATCCTAAAGCCCGTACCCACACCAGTGTGGTAGATCTTTGCGCGCAGGCTGACGTCGACGTGGTCTACATTGCAACACCCAACCGACTTCACTTCGAGCATGCGCAAACCGCCATCTTGGCTGGCAAGAACGTGCTTATCGAGAAGCCGATGACCATCGACATGGAATCGGCAAAAGCGATGGTGGAGTCTGCCGAACGCGCGGGGGTGCTGTTAGGAGTGAACGTCAAGCACTCCTTCGAGCCGCGGGTGCTTCGCTTACGCCAGTACGCCAGAACCGGGCAATTCGGCGAATTACGCATGTTGAATAGCTGGCGATACGCCAACTGGCTCTATCGCCCTCGGACGCCAGAGGAACTGACGCCCGAGTGGGGTGGCGGCATCCTGTGGCGTCAAGGGCCCCACCAGTTCGACATCCTGCGCACCATCGGAGGCGGCATGGTTCGCAGCGTACGCGGTACCGTAGGCGTATGGGACCCCAGCCGGCGCGTTGCGGGGGCACACACCGCCTTCCTCGACTTCCAAGAGGGGACCGTGGCAAACGCTGTTTTCAGCGGCTACGACCACTTCGATTCACGGGAGTTGATTTCGGGATTAGGCGCCTCCCGAGCCAGGGGCTATGCCAAAGCGCGCTTCGAACTCCGCGCTGCACAAGGGCCAGGATGGGAGGCCGCTGCAGCGCGCGAAGAGCGCTACGGTGGCATGCGCTCAGGCCAGGGAGACGCACCAGCACCTGCGCGCGGCGAGGGTTCGTGGATTATAGGCGGCCCATTAATCGCAAGTTTTGACCACGCGGACGTGTGCTTTTCGGCTAAAGGACTGGAAGTGTTCGACGACCAGAACCGCTTCGAGATCGACTTGACGAGCCCTGAGGACGGGCGCGATGGTAGACTCAATTCCCTCTACGACAGCGTAGTCCATGGTTTCCCCCTGCCCGCAGATGGGCGCTGGGGGCTTGCTACGCTTGAGCTACTGTTGGCCGTCGAGCTCTCTAGCCGCGAGCGAGCAGAGATGCGGCTAGCGCACCAGACCCCCACCGTGGACGTCAACTCACAAACCGACCAATAACCGGCACCGCCCATTACGCCTTATCGTAGGGCGAAAGGTGCTCCACAGTCTGGCCCGTTGCCGCGAAGGTGCGGGTGACGCGTGTGCCGCCATACACCCAAAGAATGCGCATCTGCGCACCGCCGGTGTTGCGGAAGCAGTGCACCTTGTTCGGGGACACGAAGGTGGAGTCCAGTGCCTTCACCGGGCGGACCTCCCCTTCAATCTCGCACTCCCCGCTCCCCTCCAGAACCGTGACCATCTCCTCCACGTTGTGCGAGTGGAGCGGGATGGCCGCGCCTATGGGGAAGGTGGTGATTCCGGCGGCGAAACCGGCCCCGTCAGCCCCGCCCACCAACGGGAGGGTGGTGACACCGTTGCCACGGTCGATGGGCTTCTGGTCGGCGAAAACGATGCGCTTCGAGTCAGCCATGCGATTCTCCTTGGTTATCAATACCTGCATTATCTCCACTGGGTGACCACGTCCACCAGTGCGACACGCTTGTTGACGGTGACCTCATGGATAGCCCGCTCCAGGGCACCGGCGAGCTGTGCCGGGTCGGTGATGGGGCCCTCGGCCCACGCACCGAAGGAGCGCGCCATGGTGGCGTAGTCGATGTCCGGGTCGGTGATGTCGATGCCGATGTTTCGCCGGGCCTCATCCCGCGAGCGGGTCTGGGCCACCACGCCCTGGTGCCCCAGGTCGTTGCCGTAGGTGCGATTGTTGTGCATCACGATCAGGTGCGGGATGTTGTAGCGCACCGCCGTGTGGATAGCCGCCGGGGTGAAGAGCGAGTCGCCGTCGGACTGCACGTTCACCGTCAGCCGCCCGGTGTCGCGGTTCGCCAGGGCCACGCCGATGGCCAGGCCCAGCCCCCGGCCCAGCCCGCCACCGCCGCGCGAGTCGGTGTTCTGGTAGGGGTGCTGGAAGTCCCAGATGCGCCGAATCCATCCACGCAGGTCACCATTGGCCAGCACCCAATCGTGCTTGCGGACAGCCTCCCAAATGGTGTTCGCCACGTGCGAGAGGTGCATGGGCGCCTCGCCCGCCGTGGCGCGCGCGGTGTCGAGCGCCTCCTGCTTGCCCTTCTGGTGCAGCGCCGCCATCTGGGTGCGCCGCTTGGCGCGCGCGTCGGTCTGCGGGTCAGCATCGTCCAGGCGACGGGAGACGGCGTCAGCCAGGGTGGGGACGGCCAGCGCCGTGTCTGCGGCGATGGACAGGTGCGTGGGGAAGAGGCTCCCCTGCACGTCCGCCCAGGAGCGCACGATCTGGTGGCGCATGGAGATGTCCACCAGCTTGGCCGTGGGGGGGATGATGGGCTGGTTCACGCGGGTGCGCCGGTCCAGGTTGGTGAGCGACTGCTGCAGGTCGTACACGTCCATCGCCACCACCACGTCGGCCTCGGCGAGCACATCCTCGGCGGAATCGTTGGCCCACAGCGGGTGGTGGGTGGGGAAATTGAACAGGTCGTCGATATCCACCACCGGTGCCTGGAGGCGCTCGGCCATGCGGCACAGGGCGTCCACCGCCTCCTGCGAGCGGCCCAGGTACCCCGCCACCAGCACGGGCCGCTTGGCCCCCGCCAGCAGGCCTGCGGTCTGCTCGATGGCCTCGGGGTCAGCCTGCAGGCGCGAGGGTTGGGGGAAGCGGGTCACGTCCGGCAGGGTTATCTCCCGGTCCAGCTCCTCCTCCTGGATGCCCGCGTCGAAGTTGATGTACACCGGCCCCTGGGGGTGAGCGGAAGCGAGCCGGTGCGCGCGCACCAGCGACTCCAGCGCCGCCTCCACCGAGTGGGGCTGGTCGTCCCACTTCACGAAATCACGCACCGCCTGGCCCTGCACGTTGGCGGTGTGTATCCAGTCGATCCACGCGCGGCGCTTGGACGCGTCCACTGGGCCCGTGGCCCCGAACAGCAGCAGCCCCGCGCGGTCGGTGTAGGCGTTGAAGACGGCCATGCTCGCGTGCAGCAGGCCTACGATGTTGTGGACGAAGGCCCCCATGATCTTGCCGGAGGCCTTGTTGTAGCCGTGGGCGATGGCCACGGCTATCTCCTCGTGGTGGCACAGCAGCAGTTGGGGCTTGGTGTCCCCCAGGTAGTTCACGAAGGAGTCGTGCAGCCCCCGGTAGGTGGCGCCGGGATTGATGGCGATGTATTCGATGTCCAGGGCCCGGATCATCTCGGCGATGACATCGGAACCCCACTTGCGCTCCATGGGCATGGAACCCCTCCTGTGGTTGTTGGGGGACTAGAGCAGCGAACGGCCTTCGAAGCGCTCACGCCAGCGGGAAAGCGCTTCGGGGTTGAAGATGTGTTCGGGGACCTGCCCGCGCAGGGCGCGCAGAACGTCCTCGTTGCCCCACACTATGCCGGGGCCGATGCCCGCACCGTGGTTGTGGGCGGCCATGTGGGGCGAGAGGAACACCCTATCGTCCATGACCAGAAGCGGGTTGTCGGGCGAAACGGGCTCGTGCTCCATCACGTCCAGCGCCGCACCGGCGATGCGCTGGGTACGCAGCGCGTCGATGAGCGCCTCTTCGTCCACGGCGGGCCCGCGCGCGGTGTTCACCAGCACGGCGGAGTGCTTCATCTTGTTGAACTGCGCCGCGGAGAGCATGTGGCGCGTCTCCTTGGTGAGCGTCACGTGGACGGAGACCACATCGCTCACCTCCAGCAGCCCGTCCAGCGTACGCATGCGCTCCACGCCCAGCTCGGCGAAGTGCGCATCGGCCACGTAGGGGTCGTAGGCCACGATGCGCAGGTCCCACGGACGCATCAGCTTGCTCACCCGCGTGCCGATGCGGCCCAGGCCGATGATGCCGATGGTGATGCCCCCGTAGCCGTCCTCGCGCCGCCCCAGGTAGGTGCCGGTGAGAGCCAGGTCGCGCCAGGCTCCCGTCTCCTTCACCCACCGGTCTCGCTCGCGCATCTTCTTGAGCATGGTGAGCATGAGCGTCACCGTGTACTCGGCAACCCCGCCCCAGTTGGCCTCCGTGGGCGCGTGCGTCACCAGGATGCCGAGCTCGGTCGCCGTATCCACGTCGATCTCGTCCACGCCCACGGTGTACTTGGAGATGATGCGCAGCGTCTCGGAGGCGGTCATCACATCGCGGTCTATGCGGCTGTTCTTGATGCTCGTGCCCACCAAGGCGTCGGCATCACGCGCCAAGGCCACCATGCGCTCCGGCGGGTCGGCCGTGGGGTTCGCCCAGTCCGCCGAGCCCAGCGCCACCTCGCACCCGGCGGCCTCGAAGAAGGCGGGGCCCTCCTCGTTGCCTCGGGCGAACATGAAGATCTTGGGCCTATCAGTGGGCATGGGCGGGCCTCCTGGGTGGGGTCGAGCGGGCGGGCGCATGATGCACCGGGCGCGCTGGAGTGGCAAGGAGAGAGTAGGTCGCAAGCCCGCCTAGAGGGGTGCAGGGGAGAGGGGGCCTCTCCCTGCCGGGGGTAAACCCCTCGGGTCGCAGGGGGTGTCCCCCTGCCGTTCGAGCCCGCCGTAGGCGGGTGGGGAAGGTTTGCGTGGTGGCGGCGCGCTTCGCTAGAATCAGCAGGTCAGGCGCCACCGTAGCTCAGCGGCAGAGCAGCTGTTTCGTAAACAGCAGGTCGTGGGTTCGATTCCCCCCGGTGGCTCCAGCAAGACCCTTCAGTACCCAGAAGGCCCCGGGCATGCGCCGGGGGCCTCCGCGTTCAGTCGCTGGTGGGCGCGCCCTAGTCGCGGAAGTTGATGTACTGGAGCGGCAGGTCCAGCTCCATGCCCTTGATGTGGGCGATGGCCTCCTGCAGGTCGTCGCGCTTCTTGCCGGACACGCGCAGCTCCTGCCCCTGCACCGCCACCTGCACCTTCATCTTGGTGCCCTTGATCGACTTGACGATGTTCTTCGCAACGTCGGACTCGATGCCCTGGCGGATGCCCACCTTCTGACGCAGCGAACCCTTGGCAGCGGGCTCGGCGGTCTTGAAGTCCAGGGCACGCACGTCCACGGAGCGGCGGGCGCAGTAGCCCTTCAGCAGGTCCTGCATCTGGCGGAGCAGCATCTCGTCGTCCGCGGTGATGGTCAGGCTGTCGCCTTCGCGCTCGATGGCGCACATCGTCCCCTTTAGGTCGAAGCGAGTCTGGCACTCACGCTGCACGCCGTTGACGGCGTTGTCCAACTCGGCGGAATCAGTACGGGAGACCACGTCGAACGAGGGCATCAGCTCACCTCCTGGTGCGTCCCCACAGCCTAGCGCGCCGGGGCGCGGGATTCAAAAGGCTGGGGCTCGTATACCGGTGCGGGGCGTGGTAGTCTCGCGCCAGCACCTGCGGGTTCCCCGCACAGGAGGAGCGAGATGGCCGTGCGTCAGAGTGTCGTCATCGCCTACGCCTGCCCGAGCTGCGGCAAGCAAACCGTGGTCAACCGGGAGGAGGGGCCCAAGCCGTTCCTGGAGTGGGAGGACACCCTGTGGCTGGAGCGCACCTTCGTGTGCACCTCCTGCAACTGGTCTGCCCCCGTGGCCCACGTGCCGGTGAACCACAAGGCCTAGCCTTCGTCCCATCCAGCCAGAACAGGGAGGGCGGCGCTGATGCGCGGCCCTCCCTCTGTACCTGCGGGTGTAGTCTTGCCCCATGCGCCCTGCCCCTCATCGCCCTGCTCGCCGCGCTGGCCCTGGCCGCCAGTAGCGGGGGCGCGCCCGCGCCCGCTCGGGTGGGCACGCTGGAGGGGCACGTGAGCATCGGCCCGTGTGCCCCGTGGAGCCGTGCGCCAACGCCACGAACCCGTATGAGGGGCGCTCCCTGGATCTGCGCGCGGCGTACGCGCCGCTGACGCTGGTGGCGCTGGCGGACGACGGGACGTTCAGCGCCAGCGTGCCCGCAGGGCTCTACACCGTAGGGCTCACCGACTGCGACTTCCTGGGGTGCGAGCGCGCGCTGCCCGTGCGGGTGGAGGTGCGCGCCGGAGATAGCGCCACCCTCACCATCGAGATCGACACGGGGATTAGATAGTCTCGGGGTGCCGGGGCGGGGTGGCGAGCAGCATCATCAGCGCTGCGGCGATGAAGAAGCCGCCGAAGATGATGAAGGCCAGCTCGTAGGAGCCGGTGGCGTCACGGATGATGCCCGCGGCGATAGGCCCCACGGGGTTGATGAACGCCGTGAACAGCCCCATGTAGCCGCGTATGGCCCCCACGGAGCGGCGGCCGAAGTAGTTGGGCACCACCACTCGCTGGGCCACCGTCCAGCCACCCTGGGCCAGGCCGAAGGTGAGGCCGAAGGCGATGGCCCCCGCCATACTGGTGGCGTTGACGATGACCGCCATGCTCCCCAGGTACACCCCCGCCACCAGCATTAGCACGAACCGCACGTGCAGGCGGTCCAGCACCCAGCCCCAGAGGAAGGTGGTGAGCGCCGAGGTCATGGCGAAGGAGAAGACGATGAACGCCGAGGACACGAACGGCACGCCCAGCTCCCGGAAGTGGGGGACGGCGTGCAGGTTGGTTGCAGTCTGGGCGAAGAAGACGATGGACACGGCGAAGAGGATGAGCCAGAAGGCGCGGGTGCGCCGTGCCTCGGCAACGGTCCACGTCTGCGCGTCCACCGCCGCCTGCTGGGCGGCCAGACCACGGGTGGACGCGGCGGCGTGCTCGCCGGGCTTGGCGCCGTCCGGCAGCAGACCGTAGTCCTCGGGCCGGCGGCGGATGAACAGCACTGCAGGTATGCACACCAGCACCAGCACCCCGACTGCGGCCGCAAGGTAGGCCCCCCGCCAGCCCACCGCCAGTATCAGCGGCACCACGGCCAGCGGCACCAGCGCCTGCCCAAACCGCAGGCCGAACCCGGCCAGCGAGGTGGCCCGCCCACGCTTGCGCACGAACCAGTTGGCGATGGAGACGGTGGTGCCCAATTGCACCCCGGCCAGGACGATGCCCCGGCCCGCGCCGAAGAAGATCCACATCTGCCACGGTGCCTGCATCACGGCCAGGCCCAGCATGGCTGAGGCCACCAGCATGCCGGAGACGGCGGTGACGGCCCGTGCGCCGGAGCGGTCCATGATGCGCCCGGCCACGTAGGTGAGGATGGACCCGGCGAAGGAGCCCGCGGTGAATGCGGCGGAAAGCTCCGCGCTGGACCAGCCCGTGTCATCCTGTATCGGCTTGAACCAGATGGAGAGCACGGGCCCGTACATGGGCACGGAGGCGAAGGAGACCACCAGTGCTGTAGCGGCGATGGCCCAGCCGTAGAAGGTGTCCTTGAAGGGCCACAGGAGCCTGGGGGCGCCTCCCCCCGAACCCGAAGCGGGGGCCTCGCGGCCCCCGCCATCAGCGTTGCGTGTGTCCTTGGCCACAGACTACTGCCCGATCCTGAAGAACTCCTTGGCGTTCTCACAGATCATCATGTCCACTTCTTTCTGAGGCACGCCCTTGAAGTTGAATTCAATCACCTTGTCCGAGTTCGGCCAATCTGTTTCTTGATGGGGAAAATCTGCCGCCCACATCAGCCGATCAACTCCGATGTGGTGCCGGAGCTCCACGCCTGACCGATCCTGCTGGAAGCCCCAATGGAAGAATTCCTTCAAGTACTCAGACGGCATGCCATCCAAAGGCTTGTAGCCGAGTTCCTTTTCCGCCCAGTGAATGTGGCGGTTGTAGCGGACATCTGCCATCTCAAAAAAGAAAGGAACCCAACCCAAATACATTTCCATACAACCAATTCTTAGCTCTGGAAAGCGTTCGAACAGGCGGGAAAGCACCAACTGAACACAGTTCGTACCCCCGACTCGCGCAAATCGCTGCACTTGAAACGCCAACTCTGTGTGCTTGAGAGCTTGCGCATCATTGATGGGGTAATCAAGCAAACGTCCATTAGGATCCGCTGACCGATCCAGTTCAACATGAATCAGCGGCTTGATGTTCCTCTCCAGACAGGCACCCCAAAACGTGTCATCTTCCGGCGAAGGACGGACGCCTCCGTTGGGGAAGGTAGTTAGAACTGCACAGGTAGCTCCTAAATCAGCCAGATGGTGCAGCTCTGCGGTTGCTGAATCCACTCCGGTTGTAGGCAAGGTACCTACAGGAATGAGTCGATTCCTATCGACAGAAGCATATTCTTCGAAAACCCAGTCGTTCCAGCCCCGAAAAATCGCATTCTGCAGGCCCGGGTCCTTAACCTTAGCCCAGTAGCGTGGTCCTACCACCACCGCAGGGAAGAGTACTTCGGCGTCGGTCTTGTCCTTATCTTGCTCAGAAAGGCGCTGCTGCGGTGTACCGGTACCCGGAGTCGAGTCGTAAGTTTGTCCGTATGGACGCCAGACGTCTCGGCCTTTCCCGCCATACAGATCCATTGGATTCTGACGGGCAGGCATGTCGCCAATGACCGTCCCGTCGGCGCCGTCGTCCAGCTTCACCGTGCGGGGCGCCTGGTCCCGGTACTTCTTCTCGATGCGGTGGGTCCACCGCTCGTTCGGCACCTCCAGGTGCGAGTCCGCTGAGATGCGCTTGTACTGACGTGCCATCGGGTCGTCCTCCGTGCCTAATTACCTAAGCCTAGTCAAAGGGACGTTACAGAACGCCGGTTGGGGAGTCAACGCGCGAGCACGAACCAGTAGCCGAAGCCGCGCACCGTCTCGCACCGGCTGCCGCGAGAGGAGCCGCGGTCCAGCTTGCGGCGCAGGTAGCCCATTTAGACGCGCACGTTCTCCGGTCTGCCGGCGCCAACGCCCCAGGCCAGGTCCAGAGGCGCTCGGGCGAGAGCACCATGCCGGGGTGGCGCTGAAAACACTTAAGCAGCCGGAATTCCTGTGGCAAAAGTTCCACAGAGGGCTGGCACACCGCCACCGGGTGGCTGGCGATGTCTGCGGTTAACTATGCGGCGTTGTACACGCTGGAAGTTTCTTTCGCGGCATCGCCACCGACATGTCGCTGCTGGCCCGCCACTTCCCCAACTCCCACTAGCTAATCGAGCGCCGGTGCGGCGAAGACCCGCTGGCGGTACCAGCGCAGTTCCTCAATGCTCTCCATAATGTCGTCCATTGCCAGGTGCGTGCGCTTCTTGCTAGGTGCTTGAAGCGTGCGTGGATACCATCGCCGCACCAGCTCCTTCACCGACGAGACGTCCACGATGCGGTAATGCAGGTAGGCATCAAACGCCGGCATCTCCCGCGCGATGAACAGCCGGTCCTGGTGCACCGAATTGCCACACAGCGGCGCGGCCTTCTCGCCCACATACTCGCGCACAAAGGCCAGTGTTCGCCGCTCCGCCTCGGCGATATCCACCTCACTCGCGCGCACCCGTTCCAGCAGGCCTGAGGCCGTGTGCGTGCCGAGTGACCATTCGTCGATGCGCGCCAGCTCCTCCTCGGTGCGCCGCACCGCCAGCACCGGCCCCTCGGCCAGCACGTTCAGGTGGGCGTCGGTGACGATGGAAGCCACCTCGATGATGACATGGCGCGAGGGATCCAGCCCCGTCATCTCCAGATCAACCCACACCAGGGGGGCGTTAGACGGCGGGTTCATCGCGCCTCTCCGCGCCGCCAAGGCTCAGGCTTGGCAGCAGGCCGTGCCGCAGGCTTCGCGGCGGGCCTGGCGGCGGGCCTGGCGGCGGGCTTCGCCACAGGGTTGACGGCTGGCCGGGCGGCGGGCTTCGCCACAGGGTTGACGGCTGGCCGGGCGGCGGGCTTCGCCGCAGGTTTGGCGG
>JAYNIL010000030.1:4195-19887 GCA_038109085.1 Chloroflexota bacterium | reverse complement strand
GGGCTGCTGCAGCGGCCTCGGCGGGCCCGTCCACCCCGCGTGGGGCGATTAGCACGCCGCCCACCTGCACCAGGGGGAGCGTCAGCTCCGCCACCACGGGCAGCGGGCCCAGTGCCCGCGCCGTCGCCACGTCGAACGACTCGCGCAGTGTTCGCTCGCGCCCCGCCTCCTCGGCGCGCCCCTCGAACACCCGCACCCGCCCGTCCAGGCCCAGCGCCTCGACGGCCCAGCGCAGGAACGCCGCCTTCTTGCCGATGGACTCCACCAGCGTCACGGACAGTCCCGGCAACGCGACGGCCAGCACCAGCCCCGGCAACCCCGCGCCGGTGCCCACGTCAGCCAAGCTGCGCGCGCCGGGGACGTGCCGGCCCAGCACCGGGGCAATCGAGAGGGAGTCCAGCAGGTGCACCCGCACCGCGTCGGCGAGGGCCGTGGACGAGGTAAGACCGGAGCGTTCGTTCCACGCGCGCATCCCGTCCAGGTAGGTCAGCAGGCAGTCCTGCTGCTCCTGCGTCAATGCGAGGCCCAGCCGCCCGGCCCCTGCGGCGAGCAGCGCGCTGTCGCTCAACGTGGTCACGGTACTAGCGGCGCCCACGCGCCAGCAGCAGCAGCAGCGTCTCCAGGGCGAGGGCCGCCAGCAGCAGCGCCACCACCGGGTTCACCCGCCGCTCCCGCGGCTCCGGTGCGGTAGGCCCGGCGGCGTGGGGCACCGCACCCCCCGCCTCCTCCACGGCCTGCGCCAGCACATCGGCGGCAGCGGGGCCGTAGGCCTCCACGTAGGCGTCCACCAACCCGGCGGCTGCATCGCGCAGGAAATCCCGGCGCGTGAGGGCGGGCTGGTAGTAGTAGGCACGCCCGTCCAGCTCGCGGGAGAGGAGCTCCTTCTCCACCAACCGGTTCAGGACGGTCATCACCGTCTTGTAGTGGTGGCCGGGGCCCAGGCGCTCGCACACCTCCTGCACCGAGCAGGCGCCCTGAGCGTTCCAGAGGGCGTCCATGATGGCGGCCTCCAGCGCCCCCAGCGTGCCCGGGCCCCGCCGACCGCCCACCGCTCCTGGCTGGTGTGCTGCCACCGCTCCCCCTCCCTGCTCGGGCCGCCCACGGCGGCCCCGCCAGCACGCTACGCAGGGGGTGCGGGGGTGTCAAGGAGACGGGAGTGCAGCGGCGGGGCTGCCCTTCCGCTCTCCGCCCACGTGGGCTAGCATCAGTAGGTGCGCGCTCAGCTGAAGCGCGCAACCAACGACCAAGCAGTGCCCGATGCAGTGCCAGGAGTTGAACGATGCCCCTCCTCTACGAGACGGCCCGCAAGGGCGCCACCATCAGCGACAGCGAGGTTGCCGCCATCGCCGCGAAGCTGCGCAAGCAGACCTCGGCCGAAGTGCGGATGGACCACTACAACCGGCTGATGTACGCCACCGACGCCTCCATGTATCAGATGGTGCCCGTGGGTGTGGTGGTGCCGCGCTCCGACGACGACGTGGAGGCGGCAATCCGCATCGCCCGGGAGCACGGCGTGCCGGTGATGCCGCGCGGCGGGGGCACGGGCCTGGCGGGCCAGACGTGCAACCACGCCATCGTCCTGGACTTCTCCAAGTATATGCGCAATGTACTGGAGGTGAATAAGGAGGAGCGCTGGGCCCGCGTGCAGCCGGGCATCGTCAACAACCACCTCTCCGCCGCCGTGCGCCACCTGGGGCTGATGTACGGGCCAGACCCGGTCACCTCGGCCCGCGCCACCGTGGGCGGGGGCATCGGTAACAACTCGTGCGGCGCGCACTCGGTGATCTACGGCAAGACCTTGGACCACATCCTGGAGGTCAACGCCGTGCTCTCCGACGGGAGCCGGGCGCACTTCTCCCCGTTGGGCGGCGAGGCCTTGGAGACCAAGCTGGCCCTGCCGGGGCTGGAGGGGGCCATCTACCGGGAGACGCGGCGCATCGCCACGGAGCACCGGGAGGAGATCATCCGCCGGTTCCCCCGCATCCTGCGCCGAGTGATGGGCTACAACCTGGACGACTTCATGAACGATGGCCCCATGAACCTCACCCGCATGGTGGTCGGCTCCGAGGGCACGCTGGTGGCCGTGACCGAGGCGCGGGTGAACCTGGTGCCGGTGCCCACCTTCAAGGGGCTGGCCACCGTGCATTTCAACTCCCTGGTGGAGGCGATGGAGGCCTCGGTGCCCATCCTGGACCACGAGCCCTCGGCCGTTGAGCTGGTGGGCGAGATGATCCTGCGCAACTGCGCCGAGAACGACGGCTACCGCCACCTGCTCTCCTTCCTGGAGGGACGCCCCTCTGACCTGCTGTTCGTGGAGTTCTACGGCACCAGCGAGGCCGAGGTGCGTGGCAAGCTCGCCGCGCTCAAGGCGGACCTGGAGCACCGGCGCCTGGGGTATGCCACCATCACCACCACCGACCCGCGCGAGCAGCGCTACTGGTACTCGCTGCGTGAGGCGGGGCTGGGCCTTGCCATGGCGCTCAAGGGCGACGCCAAGCCCCTACCCTACGTGGAGGACACCGCCGTCTCCCCGGAGAAGCTGCCGGAGTACGTGCGCCGCTTCGAGGAGATCGTCGCCGCCCACGACACCGAGGCCGCCTACTACGGCCACGCCTCCACCGGGTGCCTGCACATCCGCCCCGTGGTGAACATGAAGGAGGAAGCCGGGCTGGAGAAGATGGTCTCCATCGCCGAGCAGATCGCGGACCTGGTCCACGAGTTCGGCGGCTCCCTCACCGGCGAGCACGGCGACGGCATCGTGCGCGGCGTCTTCACCGAGAAGATGTTCGGCTCCGAGCTCTACCAGGCGTTCAAGGAGCTCAAGTCGGTCTACGACCCAGAGGGCACCATGAACCCCGGGAAGATCATCGAGACCCCGGCCATCCGCGAGAACCTGCGTATCGGCCCGGCCACGCGCAACATCGAGGTCCACACCTACCTGGACTTCACCGAGGACGGCGGCTTCGCCCGCCACATCGAGGCGTGCAACGGGCAGGGCGCGTGCCGGCGCATGGACGGGACGATGTGCCCCTCCTACATGGTCACCCGCGAGGAGGAGCACTCCACCCGCGGGCGGGCCAACATGCTCCGCATGGTGGTGAGCGGAAAGCTGCCCGCCAAGGAGCTGTCCGGCGAACGCCTGTACAAGACGCTCGACCTGTGCATCGAGTGCAAGGCGTGCAAGGCCGAGTGCCCCTCCAACGTGGACATGGCCAAGCTCAAGTCCGAGGTGCTCACCCGCTACCACAAGGAGCACGGTCTCTCGCTGCGCGCCCGCGCCTTCGGCAACATCGCCACCCTGGCGCGCTGGGGCCAGAGGGCGGCCCCCATCGTCAACGCCGTGAACTCCCTGCCCGTTACCCGCCTGCTGGGCGAGCGCCTGCTGGGCATCTCCTCCCGGCGCCCGCTGCCCAAGCTGGCGGCCCGCTCGTTCTCCTCCTGGTTCAAGGGCCAAAAGCCCCAGACCAGTGGCGCGCGCGGTGAGGTGGTCTACTTCCACGACACCTTCACCGAGACGATGCACCCGGAGACGGGCCAGGCCGCGGTGCGCATCCTTGAGGCGCTGGGCTACCGGGTGAAGGTGGAGACCCAGAAGACTTGCTGCGGGCGCCCGCTCATCTCCAAGGGCCAGCTGGATAAGGCTGCGGTGTGGGCGCGCATCAACGTGGACGCCCTGGCCCCCCACGCCCAGGCGGGCACCCTCATCGTGGGCACCGAGCCCTCCTGCCTGCTGACGCTGCGCGACGAGTACCCGGAGCTGCTGCGTGATGACGCCTCCAAGGCCGTGGCCTCCCAGGCGCTGATGCTGGACGAGCTTCTGGTGCGCCTGGCCAAGGACGAGCCGGAGGCCGTCAAGGCCGTCTTCAAGGACGCCCAGACCCCCCTCCAGGTGCATGGGCACTGCCACCAAAAGGCAATCGTGGGCACCGACCCCACCCTGGGCGCGCTGCGCCTGGCCGGGTTCACCCCGGAGCTCATCGACTCCGGCTGCTGCGGCATGGCGGGCACCTTCGGCTTCGAGGCCGAGCACTACGACATCTCCCAGGCCATGGGCGCGCTGCGCCTGTTCCCGGCCATCGAGGCCGAGGACAAGAAGGGCGTGGACGTGGCCATCTCCGGCGTCTCCTGCCGCCAGCAGATCGACCACTTCACCTCCAAGCGCCCGCGCCACGTGGTGGAGTACCTGGCGGACGCCCTGCGCTAGGCCCGCTCGCCGCACTCGCTCGGTTCAAGGGGGACACCCCCTGGGCGCTCCGGCCCACCGCCCAAAGCCCGCACTTCCCCGCACCTAGCCCCCGTTGGCCGGGTGCGGGGGCGCTGCGACAATGTCTCTATGCGACAGACCGAAGTCACCGCCGTCACGGCTCTCGCCAACGGCCTGCTACGCTCCAACCTGCGGACGGGGCGTGATGAGCGCACCAGCGCCGAGTACCGCTACCTGTGCCCCTCGCCAGGCACCTACCCCTGGCAGTGGCTCTGGGACTCGTGCTTCCACGCCGTGGCCATGGCCCACGTGGACCCGGAGCACGCCGTGGCGGAGCTGGTCACCCTCGCCTCCACCCAGCGCGAGGACGGGTTCATCCCTCATGTCACCTACTGGGGGGTCCGGCTCTGGGGGATGGGGCAGCCCTTTGCCTACCTACAGGCCCCGCCCGGCCAGACGCTGCGTTACTCCGGGCTGATGCATCCACCGGTGTTCGCCCAAGCGGTGGAGCGCGTGGCGGAGGTCACGCGTGATACCACCGTCATCACCGCGCTCCTGGGCGCGCTGGACGCGCACCACAACTGGCTGGCCACCAACCGCGCTCCGGATGAGGACGGCCTGCTTGTCATCGTCTCGCCCTACGAGTCAGGCATGGACCAATCGCCCGCCTACGATGCGGTGCTGGGCCTGAGTGGCCGTCCCGGCCGCTGGGCGCTGGGGGTGCGGCAGCGCTGGCTGGATGTGCGCAACTGGCTCGACTCCTGCGACTCGGCCAAGATGCTCCGCCGGGGCACCTTCCGGGTGAAGGACCCGCTGGTGAACGCGTGCTATGCCGACTCCCTGGAGACGATGGCGCGCCTGCACCGGCGCACGGGCAACGGCGCGGTGTCGGCGGCCTACGCGCAGCTGGCCGCCCAGGTGACGGGCGCGCTGGTGGACAAGCTGTACGACCGCAGCCGGGGGGCATTCTTCGCACTGTGGGGGGCCGACGAGCGTCGCTCTGAGCCGCGCACCGTCGCGGGCCTGGCGCCGCTGACCATCTCCGGCCTGCCCGCAGACGTGGCAGCCGAGTTGGTGGAGCGCTCCATCACCGACCGCGACGGCTTTTGGATGGCCCACCCGGTACCCTCGGTGGCGGCGGACGAGCCCGCGTTCAACCCCCGGAGCGGTTCGGTCCTCTGGCGCGGGCCCATTTGGGTGAACACCAACTGGATGCTCTGGCGCGGATTGCGCCGCCACGGCTTCGACGACCTGGCCACCCAGTTGGCGGCGCGCACCCTGAGCACCGTGGCGAACGCGGGCCTGCGGGAGTTCTACAACCCCCTCAACGGCCAGGGCATGGGTGCGCGCTCCTTCGGCCGGTCGGCCCTGGCACTGGACATGGCCGCGCGCTGAAGCGCGCCAATCTCCGCCCCCTCCGGTCGCTCGTTTAAGGGGGACACCCCCTGAGCGCCCTATTGGCGCCGAACCCCCGGCGGCCCCCGAAGTGGCCTACGATGAGATGTTTCCTTCCGGGGGCCCTTCGGCCCCCGCGCCCCCCGGCCCCCACTGCACCTCCCTAGCCCGGACCATCGCTGACCGTCAGCGTGTTTGGGGCTGAGCCCCACTCCCAACCCCGAAGTATGCGTGCTGGCCTTGGGCCTGCTGCCATGAGCGAGCGCCGAGCGAGCTGAGACGGGGGTAGGCTCTTCAGCGCCGAAGGGGGAGCCCACCTTCCATCGAGCGAGCGAAGTGAGCGGGGCGAGCGCCCGTGCTAGAATGACCCAAAGGCTGCGATGGAGACAAGTAGGCGGGCGCTTCTCGGCGCCCAGCGAGCCGGGGCCTCCCTCAGGGAGCGGTGGAAGCCCGGTGCGCGGAGGCCCGCCGAACATCCCTCCTGAGCCGCCAGCAGAAACCTTCACCCGCATGGGGCGCCATCTCCGGGAGCCTCCCGGATAGGCGCGGGGGAGTAGACCTGGCCGGGCACACCGCCCGTTACCCCGGTGGGGCGTGTTGGCGCCCACAGAGCGCTCCGTCCGCCGTCCTGGGGGGTGGGGAACGAGGGTGGTACCGCGGGTGTGAGCCCGTCCCTTGCGTGGGACGGGTTTTCTTTTTTGCCCGCGGACGCGGGCGGGGAGGTCGCGATGGTGCAGCTGTACGACACGACCCTGCGGGACGGGACGCAGATGGAGGGCATCAGCCTGTCCGTGGAGGACAAGCTGCGCATCGCCCAGCGCCTGGACGCATTGGGCGTGAGGCTCATCGAGGGCGGCTGGCCCGGCTCCAATCCCAAGGACGAGGAGTTCTTCCGCCGCGCCCGTGACCTCAAGCTCACCCAGGCGGCCATCGTGGCCTTCGGCTCCACCCGCCGGGCCAACTCCCGCGTCGAGGACGACGCCAACCTGGCGGCGCTGCTGGAGGCGGGCACTCCCGCCGTGACGCTGGTGGGCAAGTCCTCGGCCTTCCAGGTGACCGACGTACTGGACACCACGCTGGAGGAGAACCTGGCCATGATCCGCGAGTCCATCGCCTACCTGGTGGGCAAGGGGCGGCGGGTTTTCTTCGACGCCGAGCACTTCTTCGACGGCTACGCCGCTGAACCGGAGTACGCCATCGCCTGCATCCGCGCCGCCGCTGAAGCGGGGGCGGAGGCGGTGGTGCTGTGCGATACCAACGGGGGCACGCTGCCGGTGGACGTGTTCGCCACGGTGAGCGCGGTGCGCCAGGCGGTGGACTGCGGTATCGGCATCCACTGCCACAACGACGCCGAGGTGGCCGTCGCCAACTCCATCGCGGCGATACAGGCGGGCGCAACCCAGGTGCAGGGCACGGTGAACGGGTACGGAGAGCGGTGCGGCAACGCCAACCTGCTCAGCATCATCGCCAACCTGCAGCTCAAGCTGGGCCAGGAGGTGGTGGCCCCGGAGCAGCTGGGGCGCCTAACCGAGGTCTCGCGCTTCGTGGCGGAACTGGCCAACATGCCCACGCCCCGTTACCAGGCCTATGTGGGCGAGTCGGCCTTCACCCACAAGGGTGGGCTGCACGCCTCAGCCGTGGCCAAGGTGGAACACGCCTACCAGCACGTGGACCCGGCGGTGGTGGGCAACGCCAAGCACATCGTCGTCTCGGAGCTGGCGGGGCGCGCCAACATCGCGGTGAAGCTGGCCGAGGCGGGGCTATCTGCCGAGCTGCCGAAGGAGGCCATCGCCGCGCTGCTGAAGCAGGTGAAGGAGCACGAGTCGCGCGGCTTCGCCTATGAGGGTGCCGAGGGTTCGTTCCGACTGCTGGCCGAGCGCGCTTTGCCCGGCTACAAGGCCCCCTTCGAGCTGGTGGACTTCATGGTGGTGATGGAGAAGCGCCGTCGGCGCTCCGCCCACCGGGACGACGACGCCCTGTGTGAGGCGATGGTGAAGGTGGCGGTTGACGGGACCACCCAGCACACCGTGGCCGAGGGGAATGGGCCGGTGAACGCGCTGGACGCGGCGCTGCGCAAGGGACTGCTGGCCTTCTACCCCCAGCTGGCCGAGGTGCAGCTCACCGACTACAAGGTTCGGGTGGTGGAGAGCACCGAGGCGGGCACCGACGCGGTGGTGCGCGTGCTGGTCGAGTCCACGGACGGGGAGCGGCGCTGGAGCACGGTGGGTGCCTCAGGCAATATCATCGAGGCGTCCTGGCAGGCACTGGCCGATGCGCTGGAGTACGCCCTGCTCAGGCGGTGAGGCACATGGCATCTGAACGTTCCTTCTACACCGACGCCAACGGCATCCGCATCACGGACCGCCAGCTGGCCTTTCCCAAGCACTCCTACGCCCCGCGCAACGTCTCGGCGGTGCGCGTGGTGCGCCACCGGGGCGTCATATGGCCCGGCCTGATGGTGCTGTTCGCGGGGTTCGGCATCATGGCCTGGGGCGCACTGGGGCACGATTGGACGGTGATGTTCATCGGTATCGCAGGCATGGCCTCCGGCACCTTCAACCTCTCCCGCAAGCGCCCCGCCTTCGGCATCCTGCTCACCACGAGCAAGGGGCCCGTGTACGTGTTGGCCTCACGCGACAAGCGTTATACCGACACCTTGGCGGCCGCCGTGAGCAAGGCCATCAGCGCCGCGCGCGAGTGACGCGAGGCCCCCGCTCGCTCCGCTCGCTCGTCCAAAGGGGGCACCCCCTGGGCGCCCTGCGGGCGCCGAACCCCCGTCTCCGCTCGCTGGGCGTTCGCTCATGGCAGCAGGCCCATGGCCTGCTCGCACAGTCCGTAATCCCCTGGGGTGTGCGCAGGGGCAAAGCCCCTCGTTGGGCCGCGCGATGCGCGGCCCATGTCTATCGAGCGAACGAAGTGAGCAAAGACGAGGGTAGGTGCTTCAGCGCCGAAGGGGGAGTCCAAATTCCGTCAAGCCAACGAAGTGAGCGAGGAAGAGGGGCCCCGGCTCTGGCCGGGGCCCCTCGTTCTATCGGGAGCGCCGAAGCATCTGCCACCACACCGCACTGATGGCGGCCAGGATGGCCCCGGCCACCAGGGCCAAATTGTTGGTGGAGGCCGCCGTGCCCCCACCCAGGATGCCGATGAGCGCCAGGCCAAGGCCCAGCAGGAACAGCACCACAGCCAGCTGGGAACGCTCCAGCATCACCGCCACCTGACGCTAGTTGACCGTGAAGGCCGCGTGCATGCCCGCCCCGTAGTGACCGGGCAAGTTGCAGATCAGGGCGTAGTTGCCCGCCGCCAGGTTGAAGGTAGCCGAGGCATCGCCGCCCGCAGGCAACTCCTCCGGCTCGATCTCGCCGATCAGCGTGCCGGAGGCAGCCTCGTCCACCTTGCCGTCAGCGCCGATCACCAGCTTGTCGGCGGCCAGATCCGTCTTCACGATGACTATCTCGTGCTCGATGGAGCCCTTGTTGGTGGCGTTGAACTCAATCTCACCAGCCTTCGTCGACGCCGGCGCTGGGTTCACGGCCCACTCACTCAGGTCCACGTTCACCACCGCGTGTCCTGACGGGGTCGCCGTCGGCTCCGCGCCTCCACCACAGGCCGCCAGGACCAGAGTCGTCAGAGCCATCGTAATCGCCGCTACCGCCTTCCGCATCGTTGCCCTCCCGGGGTCTTTGTACCTGGCATGAGAATACACCCACGTGGTTCCGCCCCTTTATCGTGCGCGGGCGCCCGTTCCGTGACAGATCGCTAGTAGTGGAGCAGAGCGTGCACGTCCCGACCACCCAGCGCAGCGCGCCCCCCCAACGCGTCCAGCTCGATGAGCACGGCGATGCCTGCCACGTGCGCACCGGCGCGCTCCACCAGCGCAAGCGCCGCGTTCAGCGTGCCCCCTGTGGCTAGCACATCGTCCACCACCAGCACCCGGTGGCTGGCCAGCAGCGCGTCCTCGTGCATCTCGATGGCCGCCTCGCCGTACTCCAGCGCGTACTCGGCCCGGTAGGTCCGATACGGCAGCTTGCCCACCTTGCGCACGGGCACGAAACCAGCGCCCAGCGCCACCGCCAGGGGGGCACCCAGCAGGTAGCCACGTGCCTCGATGGCCACCACCTGGTCCACCCCCGCATCTCGGAAGGGAGCAGCCAGGGCCACGATGGTCCGCCGGTAGGCGACGGCATCCGCCAGCAGAGGGGTGATGTCCCGGAACTGGATGCCCGCGGAGGGGAAGTCGGGGATGGTGCGGATCAGGCGCGAGAGGTCAGTGCTCACAGCGGCGCTCCTGCTGGGATAGGCTGCATGCTAGCAGAGGAGGAGCGATGATCCGGCGCCACTACGACGGCCCCCTCACCGGCCCGCTGGGCGCGCTGGCCCGGCGCATCGTGGCCTGCCGGGCGTGCCCGCGTCTGGTGGACTACCGCGAGCATGTGGCCCTTGAGGCACGCAAGCCGCGCTACGCGCACCAGGAGTACTGGGGTGCGCCGGTGCCGGGCCATGGCGACCCGGACGCGCGGGTGCTGCTGGTGGGCCTGGCCCCCGCCTCCCACGGGGCCAATCGCACGGGACGTCTGTTCACGGGTGACCCCTCGGCCGACTTCCTCACCGCCGCGCTCCACCGCACCGGCTTCGCATCGGCGCCCATCTCCGCCCAGCGTGGCGACGGGTTCCGGCTATTGGACGTGTTCAACTCCGCGGCGGTGCGCTGCGCTCCGCCCGCCGACCGCCCCACCACCGCCGAGCAGCACGCCTGCCGTCCGTTTCTCTCGGCAGAGCTGGGCCTGCTGCCCGAATTGCGGGTGGTGCTGGCACTGGGGCGCCTCGCCCACGATGCCTGCCTGCGGGCGCTGCGGGAGCGTTCGGGCCTGCCGCTGCGGGGCGTGCGGTTCACCCACGGCGCGCTGCACGCACTGGGCGAGGGGCTGCCGGTACTGGCCGACTGCTACCACCCCAGCCCCCGCAACACCAACACCGGCCGCCTCTCCCCGGCGCACCTGGACGCGGCGCTGCGGGCGGTCCGCGCATGTCTGAACGAGCGCGCCTGAACCTGAACGGGTCTGCGTTCAGGCACCCAGCCTAGCGCAGGGCTGCCCCCGATGGCCGCGCGAGCGCCTGCGGCCACAATAAGGATCCATGCCTGGGCCCCGGCCCGTGGACCGTGCTGGCTGCGGTCCTGGCGGCGGGCCTTGCTGGCGCGCTGGCCCCCTGCCGCCTGCTTCGCACGCGCCTGGGGGCGTTCTAGCCCGGCTCTCGCGCAAGAGCGGGGCGCGTGCTATCATCGGACTGTTTGTCTACAGCACGCCGCAGGGATTGTTGAGCCCGGCGGAAATCTCTGAGACCAACGGAAAGGCAGGTCATGGTTCAAGAAGCATTGTCCCCCTCGATCCCGGGCGCACCCGCGTCCACAGCTCCCGCCCCTGAGCCGCTGACGATGAAGGCGCTTCTGGAGGCGGGTGTCCACTTCGGTCACCAGACCCACCGGTGGAACCCCAAGATGCGCCGGTTCATCTTCGCCCAGCGCAACGGCATCCACATCGTTGACCTTCAGCAGACCATGGACCTGCTGGTGCAGGCGTGCGATTACGTGCGCACCCTGACCGCCTCCGGCAAGAAGCTGCTGATGGTCGGCACCAAGAAGCAGGCGCAGGACGCCGTGCGTGAAGAGGCCGTGCGCTCCGGCCAGTTCTATGTGAACCAGCGCTGGCTGGGCGGGACCATCACCAACTTCTCCACCATCGAATCGCGCATCGACTATCTGGTGCGCCTCGAGGAGCGCCAGGCCCGTGGCGAGCTGAACCAGCTCATCAAGAAGGAAGCGCTGAAGACCGAGGTTCAGATCGAGAAGATGAACCGCTACATCGGCGGTATCAAGGAGATGACCACCCTGCCCGGCGCCCTGTTCGTGGTCGACGTGGGTCGCGAGAAGATCGCTGTCGCCGAGGCCCAGCGCGCCGGCGTGCCCATCATCGCCCTGGTGGACACCGACTGCGACGCCGACGCCATCGACTGGCCGATCCCCGGCAACGACGACGCGATCCGCTCAATCCGGCTGGTCTCGTCCCACATCGCCAACGCGGCCATCGACGGCCACAACGAGTGGCTCGCCACCCGCGGCGGCTACTCCACCGCAGGCGCTGACGACGCGGCACCCCCCGCCGAGGCTGCTGCGGAGGCTCCCGTGGCCGCCGCCCCTGAGGGCGCGACCGACGATGCCAGCAGCAACGAGGACGAGGCCTAGGCCCCCCACACAACCGACGACGAGGTAGCACGGTGGCTGTAACGACTGACCAGATCCGCGAGCTGCGTGAGCGCACCGGCGCGGGCATCATGGACGCGAAGCGTGCCCTGGAGGCCGCTGGCGGGAACCTGGAGAAGGCAGAGGCGGCGCTGCTGGCCAAGGGGCTGGCGAAAGCCGCAACCAAGTCCGACCGCTCCACCGCCGAGGGCGTAGTGGGCTCCTACATCCACGCAGGTGGGCGCATCGGCGCCATGGTGGAGCTGAACTGCGAGACCGACTTCGTAGCCCGCACCCCGGAGTTCGGTGAGCTCGCCCGCAACATCGCCATGCAGGTGGCGGCCATGTCCCCCCTGTACCTGGACGAGTCAGACAAGCCCGCAGGCGAGGCTCGCAAGGCCGAGGAGGTGTGCCTGCTCAAGCAGGCCTACATCAAGGACTCGTCCAAGTCCATCGCCGAGTTGGTGATGGAGACGCGGGCCCGGATCGGCGAGAACATCCAGGTGCGCCGGTTCGTGCGCTACAGCCTGGGCGAGTAACCCTGCGGCCCGGCCGAGTTCACGGGCAGGAGGACCCATGCCAAGAGTGCAGTACCCGCGTGCGGTGCTTAAGCTCTCGGGTGAATCGCTGCGAGGCGGCTCCACCTCCGGCATCGATTGGTCTGTGCTGGCATATCTGGCCGAAGAGGTGAAGGCCGCCCTCGCCCAGGGCACGCAGCTGTGCCTGGTGGTGGGGGGCGGCAACATCTGGCGCGGCGCCGAGGCCGAGCGCAAGGGCATGGATCGCGCCACGGCGGACTACGCGGGGATGCTGGCCACGGTGATCAACGCCCTGGCCTTCCAGGACGCGCTGGAGCAGCACGGCGTGGTGACCCGCACCCAGTCCGCCATCGACATCCGCGACGTGGCGGAGCCCTACATCTTCCGTCGCGCCCTGCGCCACCTGGAGAAGGGGCGCGTGGTGATCTTCGCCGCGGGCACCGGGAATCCCTACATGACCACGGACACCACCGCTGCCCTGCGCGCGGTGGAGATGCACGCCGACATCCTGCTCATGGCCAAGAACAAGGTGGACGGTGTGTACGACGCTGACCCACGCAAGGAGCGGGGCGCCCAGCGCTTCGACCACATCGGCTACATCGACCTGCTGAATAAGCGGGTTGAGGTGATGGACTCCACGGCCCTCTCCCTGTGCATGGAGAACGAGCTGCCCATCCGGGTCTTCGACATCTTCAAGCCCGGCTCGGTGGCGGCTATCCTCCAGGGGGAGCCGCTGGGGACGCTGATCGACGCCGCACTCCCCGCACAGACCCACTGACGCGCGCGGCCAAGCCGAGCGCCGAGCGAGGCCCTCATGCCTGAGAACGAAGAACTGGAACTGCTATTCATGGACGCTGACGAGCGCATGGACAAGTCGGTGGAGGTGTTCCGCCATGAGGCCGAGGGTCTGCGCACGGGCCGGGCCAACCCGGCGATGCTGGAGGACGTGCGTGTGGAGCTGTACGGAACGGTGATGCCCCTGAATCAAGTGGCCACCATTACCGCGCCGGACGCGCGCATGCTCATGGTTCAGCCCTTCGACCGAGGCACGCTGAACACCCTGGAGAAGGAGCTGCTCAAGTCCGACATCGGCCTCACACCCAACAACGATGGGCAGGTGATCCGCCTGCCCATCCCCCCCATGACCCAGGAGCGCCGACAGGACATGGTGCGCCGCCTACGCAAGATGCTCGAGGAGACCAACATCTCCATCCGCAACGTGCGCCGCGACACCCAGGACGGGCTGCGCGCCATGGAGAAGAACAAGCAGCTCTCCCAGGACGAGCTGCGCCGCCAGCAGGAGCGCCTACAGAAGCTCACCGACGCCGCCACCGCCAAGGCCGCCGCCGTCGCCACCCGCAAGGAAGCGGAGCTGATGGAGGTCTAGTGACCCTCGAAGCGCTCTCTCCACGCGACGCAGTCACCGCCGCCGTGCCCCGCCACGTGGCGCTGATCATGGATGGCAACGGCCGCTGGGCCGAGCGCCAGGGGCGTGCCCGCCTGGAGGGGCACCAGGCGGGCACGGAGAACATCCGGCGCGTCATCGCCACCTTCCAGGATGCGGGGGTCCGCTTCCTGACGCTCTACGCCTTCTCTACGGAGAACTGGGGCCGCCCGGCCCAGGAGGTGGAAGGGCTGCTGCGCATCCTGCACGAGGTTATCGGCCAGGAGGCTGCCTCCCTGCACCGGCGCGGCGTGCGCATCCGCCACCTGGGCTCACTGGAGCGCCTCCCCCGCGCGCTGGCCGATGCGATCCGCTCCTCCGTGAAGCTCACCCAGCAGAACATCGGCCTGCAGCTGTGCGTGGCCTTCGACTACGGCGGACGGGCCGAGCTGGTGGACGCGGTGCGCGCCATCGTGGCATCGGGCGTGGCACCGGAGGCCGTGACGGAGGAGACGATCCGGGCGCACCTCTACCTGCCCGACGTGCCCGACCCCGACCTGATTATCCGCACGGCGGGTGAGCAGCGCATCTCCAACTTCCTCATCTGGCAGGCGGCCTACGCCGAGTTCTACCAGACCCCCGTCTGCTGGCCCGACTTCGACCCGGCTGAGGTCTCCCGGGCCCTGGACGCCTACAGCGTCCGCAAGCGCCGTTTCGGCCGTCTCCCCTAGGGAAACCACCATGAGCAACCGCCCCTCGTCCGGTCCGCGCACCCACAGGGCTGGTTCCGGGGAGCCTGCACCCACCCAGGCCCCCCGCCGTGCGCCCTCCGGCCTGCTGGTGCGCCTGGCTAGCGCAGCCGTGGGCCTGCCCGTGGTGCTGGGTGCCGTGTGGCAGGGTGGGCCCGCCCTGGCCTTGCTGGCAGGCCTGGCAGCCCTGGCGGGCGGGTCCGAGGTATTGGTGCTCCTGGCCCGCGCGGGATGGCGCCCGCTCATCGTCACCGGCGCCCTGTGGGCGGGGGCCCTGGCTGCCGCCGCGCTGTTCGGCGGGATGTGGGTTCTCGCGGCACTGGCCCTGGGGGCCGTCGCCACTGGTATGACGGCGTTCTTGGTGCGCCGCTCCCCGGAGGCCGTGGGCGATGGCGCGCTGACCGCCCTGGGCGCGGCGTATGCCGGGCTGCCCCTGGCGGCTGCGGTGCTCACCCGCGGCGGGCCGGAGGGGCAAGCGTGGGTGCTGGTGGGCCTGCTGGCGACCTTCGCCACCGACACGGGGGCATACGCCGTGGGCCGCCTGGTGGGCACCCACAAGATGGCCCCGTCCATCAGCCCCTCCAAGACCTGGGAGGGGGCAGCCGGGGGGCTGGTGGCAACCGTCGCCGCCACCGTGGGGCTGGTTGCCCTGGCCGGCGGCATCGCGAACGCCTGGGTCTGGGCCGTGGGCCTTGGGCTGGCCATCGGCATCGCCGCGCAGGTGGGTGACCTGGCCGAGTCCAAGCTCAAGCGCATCGCGGGGGTGAAGGACTCCGGCGTGCTCATACCCGGCCACGGCGGCATGCTCGACCGGATGGACAGCCTTGTTGTGGTGCTACCCCTCGTTTACGCTGCCTCCAGGCTCTGGCCTGCGGGGTGAATGCAGCGGTGAGGTTGAGCGTGGCATGAAGGGCATCGTCGTCCTGGGGTCCACCGGCTCCATAGGCACCCAGACCCTGGACGTGGTGCGCGCCCTGGCGGACCGCTTCCGGGTCGTGGGCCTGGCCGCCGGGAACAACACCGCGCTGTTGGGACAGCAGGTGGCCGAGTTCCGGCCCCGCTTCGTCCATTCTGGCGCTCGCGCAGCGTTCCCCGGCACTCAGGCCGTCTCCCTGGAGGAGATGGCCACGCTCCCCGAGGCCGACGTGGTGATGATGGCCCTCACCGGCAAGGCGGGCCTGGAGGC
>JAYNIL010000030.1:1730-4095 GCA_038109085.1 Chloroflexota bacterium | reverse complement strand
TCCCCGAGGCCGACGTGGTGATGATGGCCCTCACCGGCAAGGCGGGCCTGGAGGCCACCCTTGCGGCGCTGCGCGCGGGGAAGGCGGTCGCGCTCTCCGACAAGGAGGTCATCGTCATGGCCGGGGGGCTAGTGATGCGCACCGCCGCCGACCATGGCGCGCTGGTGCTCCCGGTGGACTCGGAGCCCTCGGCAATCTGGCAGTGCATCCAGGGCGAGGCCCAGCCATTGCGCCGCCTCATCATCACGGCCTCCGGCGGTCCCTTCCGCACCAAGGCACTCAGCGAGATAGCCGCCGTCACCCCGGAGCAGGCGCTGCGCCACCCCACCTGGGTCATGGGCCGCAAGATCACCATCGACTCATCCACCCTCATGAACAAGGGGTTCGAGGTCATCGAGTCGCGCTGGCTGTTCGACGTGCCCTACGAGCGCATCGAGGTGGTGGTGCATCCGCAGAGCGTGGTGCACTCGTTCGTGGAGCTGGCCGACGGGTCGGTGAAGGCGCAGATGGGCCCGCCCGACATGCGCCTGCCCATTCAGTACGCCCTCACCCACCCGGAGCGCCTCCAGAGCCCCGTCATCCCCCGCTACGACCCGCTAGCCTTCCCCTCCCTCACCTTCGAGCCGCTGGCCCCGGCGCGCTACCCGTGCTTCGCCACGGCCCTGGCCGCGGGCCGGGCCGGGGGCACACACCCCGCCGTGCTCTCCGCCGCCGACGAGGAGGCGGTGCACCTGTTCCTAGGCGGGCGCATCAGCTTCGGCGACATCCCTGCCCTGGTGGCGGGGGTGGTGGAGCGCCATGAGGGGTGGGCGGATGATTCAGCGGAGGCGGTACTGGCGGCCGATGAGTGGGCCCGCGCCCAGGTGGCCGAGCGGGTGGGGAGCGCGCGATGACCACCGTGCTGCTCTTCCTGCTAGTGCTGGGGGTGCTGGTCATCGTCCATGAGCTGGGGCACTTCACCGTGGCCAAGCTGGCTGGCGTGAAGGTGCTGGAGTTCGGCGTGGGCTACCCGCCGCGCGTGTTTAGCATCCGCCGGGGCGAGACGGACTACACCCTCAACCTGCTCCCCCTGGGGGGCTTCGTGCGCATGGAGGGGGAGGACGGGCCCGGCGCGGGTGCGCGCTCCTTCGGGGCCAAGTCCGCCCGCGCGCGCCTGGCCGTCCTGGCGGCGGGCCCCGCCATGAACGCACTTCTGCCAATCTTCCTGCTGACGGCGGTGCTGATGATCCCGCAGCAGACCACCGTTGCCGACGTGACGGTTGTCTCGGTGGCGCCCGGCTCCCCGGCTGAGGCCGCCGGGCTCCAGCCGGCCGATGTGATTCGCTCGGTGGACGGACGCCCCGTGGAGAATACGGCGGCGCTGTCCAGTGCCTTGCAGCTGCGCCTGAACGCCGACACCGGCTGGGTCATCGAGCGCCGAGGCGAGCCGCTAGAGGTGCGCGTGAGCGAGGTGCGCTCCGCGCCGCCGGCCGGGGAGGGCGCAACGGGCGTGCGTGTGGCCAACGCCCTCACCGCGGTGGACGCGCTGCCCACGGGTTCCGCCGCCGCCCAGGCCGGGCTGCTGCGGGGGGATGCGCTGCTTCTGGCGGGCGAGCGCCAGGTGCTCACGGCCGATGGGCTGGCCGAGGCGGGCGCAGCGTGGGCGCAGACCAACCCCGGTGAGCCCATGCCCCTGCGGGTGATGCGCGCGGGGTGGCTGCTCACACTCTACATACCTGCCGACGCGCTGGCGGGGCTGGACGTCGTGGCGCTCGTGGTTCGACCCACGGAGCGCAGGGCCGAGGGCCTCTGGCCCGCGCTCCCGCACGCACTGCGCCAGATGGGCGACGTGCTGGTCATCTTCCGCAACGAGATATCCCGCTGGATCTCCGGCGCGTCGCCGGTGCAGATATCTGGCCCCGTGGGCATCGCCCAGGCGACCGGCGAGGTAGCGCGCGGGGGGCTCAGCCCGCTCATCGCCTGGGCGGCGCTGCTGTCCATCAACCTGGCCATCATCAACATCCTGCCGCTGCCCGCGCTCGACGGTGGGCGCATCACCCTGGTGTTGGTAGAATTGGTTCGCCGTGGCCGGCGCCTGGCCCCGGAGAAGGAGCGCCTGGTCCACATGATGGGCTTCGCCCTGCTCATGGCGGGCGTGGCGTACGTCAGCATTCAGGACATCGCCCGGCTCCTACGGGGCGGCAGCGTGTTAGGCGGGGGATAGCGCGGGGCAAGTCCTCCGAGCGAGCGAAGCGAGCGGAGCCGCAGGCCCCACGTTGAGCGCCCGGCAGGGCGCGTAGACGAGGTAGCCCCCGAAGGGGGAGCAGCGGAGCCCCCTGTATCGAGCGCCCGCAGGGCGCTGGGAGCAAAGTGCTCTCTGGGCCTG
>JAYNIL010000030.1:0-1630 GCA_038109085.1 Chloroflexota bacterium | reverse complement strand
GCCCCCTGTATCGAGCGCCCGCAGGGCGCTGGGAGCAAAGTGCTCTCTGGGCCTGCTGCCATAAGCGCCCGCCCAGGGCGCGGAGACGGAGGCCGGGGGGCGCGGGGGCTGAAGGGCCCCTGGAACAAGCGCCGAAGGGGGATTCCCCCTTCCATCGAGCGAGCGTATCGAGCGGGGGAGAGCAACATGCGCACACGCCGGGTCACCAAGCCCGTGTTCGTCGGGAACGTGCAGGTGGGGGGCGATGCTCCCATCACCGTGCAGTCCATGACGAAGACCGACACCCGCGACGTGGCCGCCACGGTGCGGCAGATCCATGAGTTGGAGGCTGCGGGCTGCGAGATCATCCGGTGCGCGGTGCCGGACATGGAGGCCGCCCAGGCGCTAGGGGCGATCAAGCGCCAGGTGCGCATCCCTGTGGTGGCGGACATCCACTTCCACTACCAGCTAGCGCTGGAGGCCCTGGCCCAGGGCGTGGACTGCCTGCGCCTCAACCCCGGCAACATCCGCGACCCGGAGAAGGTGCGCGAGGTGGTGCGCGGGGCCAAGGAGCGTCAGGTGCCCATCCGTATCGGTGTGAACTTCGGCTCGCTCCCGCCGGTGGGCGCCATCGGCGTCACGCGCGGGCAGCACCGGCACGCCGACGGGGTGAACCGGCTGGTGAAGGGCGCGGCCAGTGCGGGCGACGGAGAGAACGTCTCGGCTGTTGACCACATGGTGGCCACGGGGCTGTGGGAAATACAGCTCCTGGAGGACCTGGACTTCGACCTCATCAAGATATCGCTCAAGGCCTACGACGTGGACACCACAGTGGAGGCCTACCGCAAGCTGGCGCCCATGGTTCCGTACCCCTTCCACCTTGGCATCACCGAGTCGGGCACGGCACGCACGGGGGCGATTCGCTCATCCGTGGGCCTGGGCATCCTGCTGTACGAGGGGATAGGGGACACGATACGCGTCTCCCTCTCGGACAACTCGGTGACCGAGGTTGAGACGGGATACGAGATACTCAAGGCCCTCGATCTGCGCGCCAAGGGCGTGCAGATGGTCGCCTGCCCATCCTGCGGACGGGCCGACGTGGACATCCGCGCCCTCGCCAACCAGGTGGACGGGCTGCTCAAGGAGCTGGACGTGCCCGTGAAGGTGGCGGTGATGGGCTGCGAGGTGAACGGGCCCGGGGAGGCCAAGGACGCCGACGTGGGCATCGCCGCAGGCAACGGGCGCGCCGTCATCTTCCGCAAGGGGCGTAAGTCCCGCGTGGTGGAGGCCGCCGACATGCTCTCCGCCCTCATGGAAGAGGTGCGGCTGGTGGCAGACGAAACTAAGGGGGCAGTGAGCGGCACGTAGGCTCAGCCCGCGTGCTACCATAGCGGCACATGGTCAAAGGATTCCTCTCCCGGCTCCTGGGCAAGAAGACGCCCTCCGAGCCCCACGACAAGCCCGCCCCCCAGGGCGGCAAGCCCGAAACCTCCGCCTCCGAGCCCGCACCCCGTCAGCGCACCGGGGCACTGGGCGTCGCCCCGCGCGAGCCGGGCCAGCGCCCCGATAGCGATGGCCCGGCCCGCAAGCGCCGCCGCCGTGGTGGGCGTGGACGAGGCCAGGGTGGCGAGCGCGCCGCGAAGGCTCCCAC